>CAYWAF010000036.1:0-15064 GCA_964456355.1 uncultured Eubacteriales bacterium
CGGCCGCACCGTTGGCTCGGGTCGTGTGACCAAGATCTTGAAGTAGCTTTTGGCTGCTTACCTTTAAACGGAGGGTAGTAAGTTGGCGAACCAGAAGATAAGGATCCGGCTGAAAGGCTATGACCACGAGATCGTCGACCAGTCGACGAAGATGATCGTGGACACGGCCCAAAAGACTGGGGCGAAGGTGTCGGGGCCGATCCCGCTGCCCACGGAGCGCAATCTCTATTGCGTCATCCGTTCGCCGCACGTCAACAAGGACAGTCGCGAGCATTTCGAGATGAGGACGCACAAGCGCCTCATCGACATACTCGAGCCCACTCCCAAGACGGTGGACTCGCTCATGCGACTCGACCTCCCTGCCGGCGTGGATATCGAGATCAAACTGTAAGACGACCCTCCGGTCTGTATGGGCCGGTCGGATGGAGCGGTCCGCTGGGACTGTCGCACAGAGGGTGTGACGCTGTCGGCCCAAGACCGCACGTGAGAGTGGAGAAGGAATGGAAACGATACTGCTGGGACGCAAGCTGGGGATGACCCAGGTCTGGAGTGAGGACGACGAACTCATCCCGGTCACGGTCATCGAGGCCGGCCCATGCGTCGTGAGCCAGGTCAAGACCGAGAAGCGCGACGGTTATACCGCGTGCCAGATCGGCTTCGGCGACATCAAGCCTACCAAGGTGAACATGCCCATGGCCGGGCACTTCGAGAAAGCCGGTGTGGAGCCCAAGGCGCATCTGATCGAGGTCCGCGTGGACGAGGAGGACAAGGTCAAGGTCGGAGACGAGTGGACCGTGGCCATGCTCGAAGGCGTCTCGCACGTGCATGTGACCGGCGTGAGCAAAGGCAAGGGCTTCGCAGGAGTGGTCAAGCGCCACAACTTCAGCGGAGGACCCGGCGGCCACGGCTCCCACTTCCATCGCGCACCGGGTTCCGTGGGCCAGGCATCGACGCCGTCCCGCGTCTTCAAAGGTACCCGCATGGCGGGGCAGATGGGAAACAAGACTGCTACGGTACGCAACCTGGAAGTGGTCAGGATCGACCCCGAGCAGAACCTCCTGCTCGTGAAGGGTGCCGTTCCCGGCGCCAAGGGAGCGTTGCTCACCATCCGGTCCGCATGAGGCCGACGGTACCCCCGCAGGCTGTTCTACGAGGAGAGAAGATGGCAACGATCGAGATAACGGATACGACGGGCAAGAAGGTGGACTCGGCAGAAGTCGCTGATGCGGTCTTCGCTATCGAGCCCAACACGTCCGTGGTGCATCAAGTCGTGCGCAGCCAGATGGCTGCTCGCCGCTCTGGCACGCATTCGACCAAGGGACGCAGTGACGTGCGCGGTGGCGGTCGCAAGCCGTATCGCCAGAAGGGCACAGGTCGTGCGAGGCAGGGCACGATACGTGCGCCCCAATGGAGGGGCGGCGGCGTGGTCTTCGGGCCCCAGCCTCGCAAGTACGGCTTCAAGGTGCCGAACAAGGTAGTGAAGCTCGCTATGCGCAGCGCTCTTTCTGCGAAGCAGGCGGACGGCTCCTTGTACTGCGTGGACTCTTTCGACTTCGAGAAGCCCTCCACCAAGAAAGCGGTCGAGGTACTGGACAATCTCGGCATCGAGGGGCGTGTGACCGTCGTCGTGTCCAACGATGACGACAACGCGCTGCTCTCCTTCCGCAACCTGCCGAAGACGTGCGTGATCCCCGTTTCTCAGGCGAACACGTACGACCTCGTCAACAACAACGCTGTGCTGTTCACAAAGCCGGCACTCGACAGACTCGAGGAGGTGCTGGCGTAGATGCTGGACTCACGCGACATCATCATCCGTCCCGTCGTCTCGGAGAAGTCCTACGACCTCATAGCCGAGAACCGCTATACGTTCGAGGTGGACAAGAGGGCGACGAAACCACAGATCGCCCATGCCGTGCAGGACATCTTCGGCGTGACGGTGACGAAGGTGAACACCATGAACGTGACGGGTAAGTCTCGTCGCCTGAGATGGAAAGAGGGACGCACCCGTTCATGGAAGAAAGCGATCGTGACATTGAAGGAAGGCGACTCCATAGAGTTCTTCGAGTCTGCCTGAGTACTGGCGGTCACTTCGGTGACCGGGCGTGATGGATGCGCCCGGTACCGTGGTAGTCCGGAGTCGGAGCGCTAGGGCGCAAAGCCCACATCGCGGGCGTTTCGGCAAGCGGACGGAAGGAGACGCGATGGCACTGAAAAAGTACAAACCGACCTCACCGGGCCGTCGGTTCCAGACGGTGTCGGACTTCGCCGACATCACGAAGACGACTCCGGAGAAGTCTCTTCTCGAGCCGTTGCACAAGAAGGGCGGCCGCAACAACAAGGGGCGCATCACGATGCGTCACCAGGGCGGAGGTCACAAGCGTCGCTATCGTCGCATCGACTTCAAGCGCAACAAGGACGGAGTGCCCGCCAAGGTGGCGGCCATAGAGTACGACCCGAACCGTTCTGCCAGGATCGCGCTGCTGCACTACGCTGATGGCGAGAAGCGCTACATCCTGGCTCCGCAGAAGCTTGCTGTGGGTGATGCTGTGATGTCCGGCCCTGGTGCCGACATCAAGCCCGGCAACGCCCTTCCGCTCTCGGAGATACCCACCGGTACGGTGGTGCACGCTATCGAGATGCAGCCCGGCAAGGGTGCCGCCATCGCCCGTTCGGCAGGCACGTCGGCGCAGCTGATGGCGAAGGAAGGGAAATACGCGATCCTGCGCATGCCCTCCTCCGAGATGAGGCGCGTCCTCGCCTCGTGCCGTGCCACTGTGGGCACGGTCGGCAATGCGGAGCACGAAGGCATCTCGATAGGCAAAGCCGGTCGCGCTCGCTGGAAGGGCGTCCGTCCGACCGTGCGCGGCACGGCCATGAACCCCGTCGACCACCCGCACGGTGGCGGCGAGGGCAAGAACAAGACTGCAGGCCGTCACCCGGTGAGTCCGTGGGGTGTTCCGACCAAGGGTCACCGTACGCGCAAGAAGGGCAAGGCCTCAGACCGCATGATCATCCGTCGTCGCAAGCGGTAGTCACTAGGGAGCTGAAGTGAAGTCATGAGTAGGAGTCTCAAAAAAGGACCTTACGTGGAGCCGCGTCTGCTCGGCAGGATCAAGGCCATGAACGACAGCGGTGAGAAGACCGTCATCAAGACATGGTCACGCTCGTCCACCATCTTCCCCGAGATGGTCGGGCACACGATCGCCGTGCACGATGGCAGGAAGCACGTCCCAGTCTATGTAACCGAGTCGATGGTCGGCCACAAGCTCGGCGAATTCGCGCCGACGCGCACGTTCAGGGGCCACTCGTCGGGGAAGGGCACGGCATAGTCGATGGAAGCCAGAGCAGTATCGAGATACGTCCGTGTCAGTCCGCGCAAGGCGCGTGAGGTGGTCGACCTCATCAGGGGCAAGTCGGTGGACGATGCCGCAGCCACTCTGAGGTTCACCCCCCGTGCAGCCTCCGAGATCGTCGAGAAGGTCTTGGAGAGTGCGGTCGCCAACGCGGAGAAGAACCTCAAGATACCCCGTGACGATCTCTACGTCGCGAGGACCTATGTGGACGAAGGGCCTACGCTCAAGCGTATCCGCCCACGCGCTCAAGGGCGGGCTTTCCGCATCAACAAGCGCACGAGTCACATAACCGTGGTCGTCAAGCAGCGAGAGGAGGCGTAGGTCCGTGGGTCAAAAAGTCTATCCGGTCGGGCTCCGTCTCGGCATCACAGAGAACTGGCGCTCGCGCTGGTTCGCAGGCAAGGACTACAGCAAGATATTGGAGCAGGACATCGAGATCCGCAGATACCTGACCGAGCGTCTCCGTCGCGCAGCGGTCTCGCGCATCGAGATCGAGCGCAAGGGCGATAAGACCATCGTCGAACTGTGGACCGCTCGCCCCGGCATCGTCATCGGCAAGAAAGGTGCCGAGGTCGATGCGCTGCGCAAGGATCTCGAGAAGATGACGGGCGGTGCCGTGGCCGTCAACATCGTGGAGATCAAGCGTCCGGAACTCGACGCCACGCTGGTGGCACAGAGCGTCGCCGAACAGTTGGTCGGCAGGGTCGCGTTCCGCAGGGCGATGCGCAAGGCGGTGGCATCCGCCATGAAGAGCGGTGCTCTCGGCATCAGGATCCAGTGCTCCGGTCGTCTCGGAGGCGCTGAGATGGGCCGTCGCGAATGGTACCGCGAAGGCCGCGTGCCGCTACACACGCTGCGCGCGAAGATCGACTACGGGATGGCCGAGGCCAGGACCACCATGGGCGCCATCGGCGTGAAGGTCTGGATATACCGGGGCGAGGTGCTCCCGGGACAGGCGATCCCGTCCCCGAAGGACGACAGGCCGCCGCGTCGTCGTCGTAACAACAGCGGAGGGGGTAGCTGATGCTTCTTCCTAAGAGGGTCAAACACCGCAAGGTGCAGCGCGGCTCGATGAAGGGCTTCTCGAAGGGCGGCACTGAGGTGCAGTTCGGCGAGTACGGCCTCAAGGCACTCGAGGCGGCCTGGATAACGAACCGCCAGATAGAGGCTGCACGTATCGCGATGACGCGCTATATGAAGCGCGGTGGCAAGGTGTGGATCAACATCTTCCCCGACAAGCCCGTCACCCAGAAGCCGGCCGAGACCCGCATGGGTTCGGGTAAAGGCAATCCCGAGAAGTGGGTCGCCGTCGTCAAGCCCGGTCGAGTCATGTTCGAAGTCGCCGGTGTCGATGAGGCCGTGGCGCGCGAGGCATTGAGGCTTGCGAGTCACAAACTGCCCATCAAGTGCAAGTTCGTTTCCAGGTCTGACATAGGCGGTGAAGCCTGATGAAACCTACAGAGATCCATGAGATGGACGAGAGCGAACTCGCGCAGCATCTCGCGGATTCGCGTACCGAACTGTTCAACCTGCGCTTCCAGTTGGCCACGGGACAGTTGGACAATCCCGCCAGGATCAAGGCGGTCAAAAAGGACATAGCACGCCTGCACACCGAGATGCGCGCTCGTGAGATCCGTGCCGAGCGCGAAGCTCAGGCGTCATAGGGATCGTGGAGGAAGCGAAGATGACTGAAGAACGCAACAGGCGCAAGGTCCGTCAAGGAGTGGTGGTCTCCGCCGCCTCGGACAAGACCTGTGTCGTGGAGGTGCAGGAGCGCAAGCAGCACCCCCTCTACAAGAAGATGATCACTCGCAGCAGCAAGTTCCATGCGCACGACGAGAACAACGAGTGCAACGTGGGTGATGTGGTGACGATCATGGAGACGCGCCCACTCTCCAAAAAGAAGAGATGGCGTCTCGTCGAGATCGTGGAGAAAGCGAAGTAACGACAGCAGCGTGGCGCTTCTGGCGCATGCGGCTGTCAGGTCCGGCATAAGACGGAGGAAGAGATGATACAGGCAGAATCCCGGCTCAAGGTAGCTGACAACTCGGGTGCTCGCCGGGTGCTGTGCATCAAGGTGCTCGGCGGCTCGAAGCGCAGGTATGCGCGGGTCGGCGACACCATCGTGTGCACGGTGAAAGAGGCCGTGCCCAACGGCCAGGTCAAGAAAGGCGACGTGGTCCGGGCGGTCGTGGTGCGCACGAAGAAAGAGATACGCAGACCGGACGGCAGTTACATCAAGTTCGATGAGAACGCTGCCGTCATCATCGACCAGACAGGCAATCCTCGGGGGACGAGGATCTTCGGTCCGGTCGCGCGCGAGTTGCGTGACCGCAAGTACATGAAGATCATCTCGTTGGCTCCCGAGGTCCTTTAAGGAGGTCAGGGTATGTCGAAGTCCATGACCATCCGCAAGGGTGACCGCGTTAAGGTGATCGCCGGCAAGGACAAGGGCAAAGAGTCCCGCGTCCTCCGGGTGTATCCGGAGCGTCAGCGGCTCGTAGTCGAGCACGTGAACATGGTCAAGAAGCATCAGCGCCCGACGAACAAGCAGCCACAGGGCGGCATCTTGGAGGTGGAGGGCACCATACATATCTCCAACGTGATGCTCATCTGTCCGAGCTGCTCACAGCCCACCCGCGTCGGTCGTAGGCGCGAGGACGGCATGCGCATCCGGGTCTGCAAGAAGTGCGGCAACGACATCGATACCTAGTGTGGCGTCGGACCCAGGTCCGACCGGAAACGGAAGTGCCGGGTCAGAAATCCGGCGCGAGAGAAAAACGGAGGTAGAACCGGTGGTTCCCAGGTTCAAAGAGAAGTACAGAAGCGAGGTGGTCCCCGCTCTGATGCAACAGTTCGGATACTCGAACGTGCACCAGGTGCCCCGCCTCGAGAAGATCGTCGTGAACATGGGCGTGGGCGAGGCCGCTCAGGACGCCAAGCAGATGGACGCAGCCATGGAGGACCTGGCGACCATAACCGGTCAGAAGCCCATGGTCACCAAGGCCAAGAAGTCCATAGCCGGCTTCAAGATCAGAGAGGGCATGCCCATCGGTGCGAAGGTGACCCTGCGTGGAGACCGCATGTGGGAGTTCTTCGACCGCCTGATGTCCATAGCCATCCCTCGCGTGCGTGACTTCCGTGGGATGTCGCCCAAGTCCTTCGACGGCAGGGGCAACTACTCGATGGGCGTCACCGAGCAACTCATCTTCCCTGAGGTCGACTACGACAAGATAGACAGGATCCGTGGCATGGACATCACCATAGTCACGACAGCCAAGACCGACGAGGAAGCCAAGGCATTGTTGGATGCGTTCGACTTCCCGTTCAAGCGGTAAGGTCCGACCGACGCTTCAGCGTCGTTTAAGGAGGTTTCTGGTGGCAAAGAAGTCGATGATCGCCAAGGCGAAGCGCAAGCCGAAGTATTCGGTGCGCAAGGTCAACCGCTGCATGCGCTGCGGCCGCCCGAGGGCGTACTATCGCCAGTTCGGGTTGTGTCGTGTGTGCCTGCGCGAGCTTGCCAGTCGAGGCGAGCTTCCCGGCGTCCGCAAGGCTAGTTGGTAGGAAGGCGCCGAGGAAGAAGCGCTTCGGGCAGGCATCCCGGCCACGGGTCGGGGTGAACCGTCCGGAGGGCATCATCTCCGAATCATAGGAGGCATCAAGAGAATGAGCATGACAGACCCCATCGCCGATATGCTCACGCGGATACGCAACGCCAACTCCGCGTCGAAGCCGACTGCGACCATCCCGTCCTCGAAGAAGCTCATCGAGATCGCGCGGATAATGAAGGAAGAGGGCTACATAGAAGACTACGAGGTCGTCCCGGCGAAGCCCCAGGACGAACTCGTGGTGACCTTGAAGTACGGCCCCAAGAAAGAGCGCACCATCACAGGAATCCGGCGCATATCCAAGCCGGGCCTGCGCGTGTACGCGAAGAAGGACGAGCTGCCCCGGGTCTTAGGAGGACTCGGCGTGGCCGTCATATCCACGTCCAGCGGCGTGATGACCGACCGCGATGCCCGCAAGGCGGGGGTCGGCGGCGAGGTCATCGCTTACATCTGGTAGCGGACAGGACCCTAAGGAAGGAGCGAGCAGCCGTGTCACGTATCGGCAAGATGCCCATAGAGGTCCCGTCCGGTGTGGAGGTCAGGATCGAGGGCACGACCGTCACGGTGAAGGGGCCGAAAGGCGAGCTCACCGAGACGTTCCATGAAGACATGAAGATATCCATGCAGGACGGAAGCATCGTGGTCGAGCGTCCGAGTGACGAACGCGACCACAGATCGCTCCACGGCCTGACACGTTCGCTTCTGGCGAACATGGTCACCGGTGTCTCCGAGGGTTTCTCCAAGACCCTGGAGATAGTCGGTGTCGGTTACAGAGCGATGCTGAAGGGCAAGGACCTCGAGATGCAGCTCGGCTTCAGCCATCCGGTGCTCGTCAAGGCCGAGGAAGGCATCACTTTCGAGGTGCCTTCGGCTGACAAGGTGATCGTGCACGGGATAGACAAGCAGCGCGTGGGTCAGGTCGCAGCCGAGATCCGCGCTTGGCGTCCCCCGGAGCCCTACAAGGGCAAGGGTGTGCGCTACAAGGACGAGCACGTACGCAGGAAGGTCGGTAAGACGGCAGGTTAAGGCCACAGGGCTTATCGCTGAACCGAGGAGAGTAGTGACGGTATGGACAGATTGAAGGCCAAAGCAGCCGGTCGCGAGAAACGTCGCAGAAGGGTCCGCGGAAAGGTGTTCGGGACACCCGAGCGTCCGAGGCTGTGTGTGACCAGAAGCAACCAGCACATCTACGCTCAGGTCATCGATGACACGACGGGCACGACCATCGTCTCCGCGTCCTCGATCGATCCGGAGCTGCGTGCTGTGCTGAAGAAAGGTGCCGACATCGATGCGGCGAAAGCCGTCGGTGAGGCACTCGGCAAGCGCGCTAAGGAACAGGGCATCGAGCAGGTGGTCTTCGATCGCAGTGGCCGCCTGTACCACGGTCGCGTGAAGGCGTTGGCCGACGGTGCCCGCAGCGCCGGACTGAAGTTCTAGGGAGGATGCGGAGTATGGCTCGCAGGCAGGAACAAGTCTCAGAGCTGCAGGAGAAGGTCGTATACATCAACCGAGTCGCCAAGGTCGTCAAGGGCGGCCGGCGCTTCGCTCTCACAGCGCTTGTGGTCGTTGGTGATGGCGAAGGTCGCGTAGGCGTCGGCATGGGCAAGTCGTCCGAAGTCCCCATCGCCATCAAGAAAGGCATCGAGGACGCGAAGAAGAACATGTTCACGGTCCCCCTGACGAAGGACGGCACCATCCCGCACGAGGTGCTGGGACGCTTCGGCGCAGGCAAGGTGCTGCTGAAGCCTGCTGCTCCGGGTACGGGGATCATCGCCGGCGGGCCCGTACGCGCTCTTCTCGACCTTGCAGGCGTGCGCGACGTGCTCTCCAAGTCTCTGGGCACCAACAACGCCCTCAACATGGTCAAGGCTGCTGCTGAAGGGCTGAAGTCCCTTTCCAGCCCCGAGGCCATCGCACGTAAGCGCGGCATGACCGTGGCTGAGGTCTACGGCTGGGAGGAGAAGGGCTCCGATGGCTAAGAAGATCAAGATCACACAGAAGAAGAGCGTGATAGGCTTTCCCGAGGACCAGCGCCGGACGGTCCGTGCGTTGGGGTTGAAGCGCATCAACGATTCGGTCGAGCAAGAGGACACCGACGTGATCCGCGGGATGGTGTTCAAGGTCAAGCACCTCGTCGAGGTCGAAGAGGTCTGATCGTGACGGGTCGATGCGCTTCACGGCATCGGCCCGGGTCATGGAAGTCAGCCGGCGGCGAGCGGCCGGCAGCGACGGAAGGCTCCGTCGGCAAGCGAGAAGGAGAATGACGATATGCAGATCCACGATCTGAGCCCTGCTGAGGGCAGCCGCAAGAACCGCAAGCGCGTCGGTCGCGGGCACGGCAGCGGCAAAGGCGGACGTTCCGGGCGAGGCCAGGACGGTCAACTCTCACGCTCGGGAGGCGGCAAAGGACCCGGCTTCGAAGGTGGGCAGAACCCGCTGTACATGCGTCTGCCGAAGCTTCCGGGCTTCAAGAACCGCTCTCGAGTGGAGTATGCGGTGGTCAACGTCTCGCGTCTCGAGGAGAAGTACGACAAAGGCGAGACCGTCGACATAGACTCACTCTTCGAGCGCGGCATCATCAAGTCGAAGACGGTGCCAGTCAAAGTCTTGGGCAGCGGGGAGATAACCAAGCCCCTCACGGTCAAGGTGGACAAGATATCCGCTGCTGCGCGCGTCAAGGTGGAAGCTGTCGGGGGGACGGTCGATACGCCGTGATAGAGGCTCTTGCCAATGCTTTCCGGGTACCGGAGCTGAGGCGCCGGATACTCTTCACGCTGGCCATCATCGCCCTGTACCGCGTCGGCGCACACATACCCGTGCCCGGGGTGGACATAGTCAAGGTGCAGCAGCTCATCGGGGACCAAGCCGCTCTGGGTCTGCTCAACCTGTTCTCCGGAGGCGCACTCGAGCAGTTCGCGATCTTCTCGCTGGGCATCATGCCCTACATCACCGCAGCCATCATCATGGAGCTGCTCACAGGCGTGATCCCCAAGCTCGAGCAGTGGCAGAAAGAAGGCGAGACCGGTCAGCGCAAGATCATCCAGACGACGCGCTACATGACGCTCGGGATAGCGCTGCTGAACTCCCTCGGCCTTCTCACCGTCTTCCGCCGAAGCATAGGTGGGACAGGTTTCGACCTGCTCACGAACTCCATCATCGTGGTCACCTTGGTCGCAGGGACCACGCTGATCATGTGGATGGGCGAACTCATAACCCAACGGGGCATCGGCAACGGCATGTCGCTTCTGATATTCGTGAGCATCGTCGCACGCTTCCCGACCGCGATATGGCAGTCCATCCTGCTCGGGAACACATTCATGGTCCTCGTGACCCTCGTGATATTCCTGCTGGTGGTGGCGGCGATCGTCTTCATGGAGCGTGGCCAGCGGCGCATCCCGGTGCAGTATGCCCGGCGTGTGGTGGGCAGGAAGGTCTATGGCGGCACCGGCACCTACATACCCCTCAAGGTGAACAGCGCCGGCGTCATCCCCATCATCTTCGCATCGGCCATCCTGTTCTTCCCTGCGCAAGCGGCGGCGCTCACCGGAAACGAGACGTTGCAGAACATAGGGAACGCGTTGTCCAGCGGCTGGATCTACTATGTCCTTTATGCCGCGTTCATCATCTTCTTCACCTACTTCTACACCGCTCTCGTCTTCAATCCGATCGACATCGCCGACAACCTGCGCAAGAACGGCGGGTTCGTGCCGGGCGTGCGTCCGGGGAAGGCGACCGAGGTGCACATCGAGAAGGTCATGAACCGCATCACGCTTCCCGGGTCGATATTCCTGGCGGCTGTCGCGATAGCGCCTTCGATGTTGTTCCAGGCCACCGATGTGGTGATACTCCAACAGTTCGGCGGCACGTCCATCCTGATCATGGTGGGCGTAGCGCTGGAGACGATGACCCAGCTGGAGAGTCAGCTCAAGATGCGTCACTACGACGGCTTCTTCAAATGAGTCGCATCGAAGTGGATGGTCCGTCTGACATCGAGGAGGAGGCAGCATGAACATCGTCTTGCTGGGTGCAGCCGGCGCAGGTAAAGGCACACAGGCCGCGAGGCTCGTAGAGGCTTACGGGATCACCCACATCTCCACGGGCGACATCTTCCGCAAGAACGTCTCGGAAGGCACGCCCTTGGGCAAAAAGGCCAAAGAGTACATGGATGCGGGCGAACTCGTTCCTGACGAGGTTGTGATCGAGATGGTGAAGGACCGTCTCTCCCAGCCCGATTGCGACAAGGGCTTCATGTTGGATGGATTCCCGAGGACGCTCCCGCAGGCCGAGGCGCTCGACGACGTGTTGCGTGAGATGGGCAGGTCGCTCGATGCGGTGATCTCGATAGAGGTCCCGCGGGACGTGCTCGTCCAGCGTCTGACCTCACGCAGGCAGTGTCGGAAATGTGGACGGATATACAACACCATGGGTGAGATGCCCGCCGAGGACGGAGTGTGCGACTCGTGCGGGGGAGAGGTCTATCAGCGTGACGACGATACGACCGAGGCCGTGACGAAGCGCCTGGACGATTATGACGCGATAACCTCCCAGCTCCTGCCGTACTACACGAAGCAAGGGATACTCAAGACCATCGACGGCAACAGGTCCATCGACGAGGTCTTCACCGACATACGCACTGCGCTGGAGGGGTAGTCGGCCCAAGTGATCATCCGCAAATCAGACTCCGAGATCGAGATCATGCGAGAGGCCGGACGCGTCACTGCCCGGACCCTTCGTCTCGTCGGGGAGGCCGTGCGCCCCGGCATCTCCACGGCAGAGCTCGATGCGATAGCGGAAGAGGCCATCCGCGAAGAGGGCGCGAAAGCCGCGTTCAAGGGCTACCATGGCTTCCCGGCCACGATCTGTGCCTCCATCAACGACGAAGTGGTGCATGGCATCCCTTCGCCTACGAGGAAGCTCGCCGAAGGCGATATCCTCTCCGTGGACGTCGGTGCCATCGTGGACGGTTACTGTGGGGACAGCGCCATGACCTTTCCTGTGGGGGAGATATCGGAGGAGGCCAAGCGCCTGTTGGAGGTGACCGCGCAGTCCCTGCAGGCAGGGATATCGAAGTGCAGGGAAGGCATGCGACTCTTCGACATCTCCCATGCTGTGCAGACCGTGGCCGAGGATGCCGGGTTCTCCGTGGTCAGAGAGTATGTGGGCCATGGCATCGGCCAACAGATGCACGAAGAGCCCCAGGTGCCGAACTTCGGCCCTCCGGGGACCGGCCCTTCGCTCAAGAGAGGCATGGTCCTGGCGATAGAGCCGATGATCAACGCAGGAGGCGCTGCGGTGCGCAGCACCAGTGACGGCTGGACGGTGGTGACCGAGGACGGCTCCCTTTCAGCCCACTTCGAGCACACGGTCGCGATAGGTCCCGACGGTCCGATGGTCCTGACCGTGGAACATGCGTGACGACCTGGACTAACCATGGTGGCATTGGTATACTCCGCATTTGCGGCTTATGAGCCCCGACGCATAGGAGACGCCTAGGAAGTGAGCAAGAAAGACGACGCCATAGAGATGGAAGGCACGGTCGTTGAGCCGTTGCCCAACGCGATGTTCCGCGTGGAGCTCGAGAACGGCCACAAGGTCCTCGCGCACATCTCGGGCAAGATGCGGATGCACTATATCCGCATCCTTCCTGGCGACAAAGTGGTGGTAGAACTCTCTCCGTACGACCTGACCAGGGGACGCATCACATATCGGTACAAATGACCGGTGTTGCGGAGGCGCTGTGGACACGCCCGGCGGCGTGGAAGCATCACGACTGTGAAAACTGACACCTGCGGCTGGGTGTGATGGATAGATACGAACAGGATGACCGAGAGGTAGAACGATGAAGGTACGTCCTTCAGTGAAGAAGATGTGTGACAAGTGCAAGATAATCCGCCGTCATGGCCGGGTCTACGTCATATGCGACAACCCACGCCACAAGCAACGGCAGGGCTGAAAGGCAGGAGGGAGTAGCCAGTGGCCCGTATCTCAGGTGTCGACCTTCCACGCGACAAGCGCGTCGAGATAGGTCTCACTTATATCTTCGGTATCGGACAGACCACGAGCCGCAAGATATTGCGTGAGACAGGCATCGATCCCGACACGCGTGTCCGCAACCTCACGGAGGAAGAGATAGTCCGCCTCCGCGAGTACATAGACAAGAACCTCCAGGTCGAAGGAGACCTTCGCCGGGAGACCAGTCAGAACATAAAGCGCTTGATGGAGATCGGCTGCTACCGTGGCCTTCGCCATCGTCGCGGCCTGCCTGTCCGCGGTCAGCGTACGCACACCAACGCGCGTACGCGCAAGGGCCCCAGACAGCAGATCGGCGCGAAGAAGAAGGGCAAGTAGCATGGCCAAGAAGACATCCAAGACGCGTGTCCGTCGTAGCGAGCGCAAGAACATCGCTGTCGGTCAGGCGCACATCAAGAGCACCTTCAACAACACGATCATCAGCATCACCGACCCTCAGGGCAACGTGATCTCCTGGCAGTCTGCCGGCACAGTCGGCTTCAAGGGTTCCCGCAAGTCGACCCCCTTCGCTGCTCAGATGGCTGCGGAAGCGGCGGCCAAGATGGCTCAGGAGCATGGTGTCCGCAAGGTCGAGGTGTTCGTGAAAGGTCCGGGCTCGGGTCGTGAGACCGCTATCCGCACCCTTCAGGCCACAGGTCTGGAGATATCGAGCATCCGAGACTGTACCCCTGTTCCGCACAACGGCTGTCGGCCGCGTAAGCGCCGTCGCGTGTGACTCGAAAGGAATCATCGAATGGCACGCTATACCGGGGCGGACTGTAAACTGTGCCGCCGGGAAGGAATCAAACTCTTTTTGAAGGGGGACCGTTGCGACAGCGACAAGTGCGCCATGGAGCGACGTCCCTATCCGCCGGGCATGCAGCCCAAGCGGCGTCCGCGTGACAGCGAGTACAGGACCCAGCTGCGTGAGAAGCAGCGCGCCAAGCGTATCTACGGGATCCTGGAGAAGCAGTTCCGCGGATATTACAAGACGGCGAGCCGTCAGAGCGGCATCACCGGTGAGAACCTGCTCAGACTGCTCGAGACCCGTCTCGACAACGTGGTATACCGTCTCGGCTTCGCGAAGTCTCGGGACGAGGCACGTCAGGTGGTCCGTCACGGCCATATAACGGTCAACGGTCGCCGAGTGGACATCCCTTCGTATCGAGTGCGCACCGGGGACACGATAGCGGTCGCCGAGAAGTCGAAAGACCTTCTCGTGATCAAGACCGCACTCATATCCTCGGCGAAGGTGGAGGTCCCGGGGTGGCTCGAGGTGGACATAGAGAAGCTTTCAGGGAAAGTGCTCTCTCTGCCCGAGCGAGACCAGATCGATGCACCCGTCCGCGAGCAGCTCATCGTCGAGCTGTACTCGAAGTAGGACATCCGCATATGCCAAGGAGGCTTTGTAGATGACAGAGTTCATGAGGCCGCAGGTCACGGTCGAACAGGTCGATGATCGGGTGGCTCGTTACATCGTCGAGCCGCTGGAGCGCGGTTTCGGCTATACGCTCGGCAACTGCATGCGTCGCATACTGCTCTCCTCGCTGCAGGGCGCTGCTGCGACATCCATCCGCATCGAGGGCGTGCAGCACGAGTTCACTGCCGTGGAAGGCGTGCGCGAGGATGTGACGGACATAGTCCTGAACGTGAAGAAACTGGTCTTCCGTGATGCGGGCGTGGGCGAGGAGGGCGAGGCCGTGGCCACGCTCTCGGCCAAGGGCCCCGGCGTCGTGACAGGCGCTGACCTCAAAGTGCCCGCCGAGTTCGAACTTATCAACCCCGACCAGCCCATCGCCACTTTGAACAAGGGCGGCAAGCTGGAGATGGCCATCCGCATCGCGGTCGGCCGCGGATACGTGTCCGCAGACCGCAACAAGAGGCCCGAAGATCCCATCGGCGTCATCACGGTGGACTCGCTCTTCAGTCCTATCGCGCGCTGCACCTACGTTGTCGAGGACACTCGCGTAGGCCAGCGCACCGACTACGACAAGCTCACGCTCGAAGTGGAGACCAACGGCGCCATCGATCCTTCGGATGCAGTCGCGAACGCCGGGCACATCATCAACGAGCACATGGCGCTCTTCGTGGAGC
>CAYWAF010000037.1:0-3427 GCA_964456355.1 uncultured Eubacteriales bacterium
TCCGCGAGGTCTCCACGGCTCGCGAAGAGGTTCCGGGTCGCCGCGGTTATCCGGGCTACATGTACACGGACCTCTCGACCATCTACGAGCGAGCCGGACGCATCAAGGGGCGCAAGGGCTCGGTGACCCAGTTGCCGATCCTGTCCATGCCCGACGACGACATCACCCACCCCATCCCGGACCTCACCGGCTACATCACCGAGGGTCAGATAGTGCTCTCGCGCCATCTGCATCGTCGTGGTGTCTACCCGCCCATCGACACGCTGCCCTGCCTGTCGAGGTTGATGAACCTCGGCATCGGTGAGGGCAAGACCCGCGAAGACCACCGTGCGGTCGCCAACCAGCTCTATGCTGCTTACGCGCAAGGTCGTGACCTGCGCAAACTGGTGGCCATCGTAGGCGAGGAAGCACTCTCCGACACCGACAGGCGCTATCTGCGCTTCGCAGACGACTTCGAGGCGCGTATAGTCGGTCAGGGACAGGAAGGCCGCTCCATCGAAGAGACGCTGACCATCGGCTGGGAGCTGATGGCAGGCCTGCCGATGAGCGAGCTCAAGCGAGTCAGGGACTTCATCGACAAGTATCATCCCAGTGCCTCTGAAGAAGGGGGCGACATCTAGTGGAGGAAGTCCGGCCAACAAGAGCGGAGCTCCTCGAAAGACGGGAGCAGATCAAACTCGCCCAACAGGGCATGGATCTGCTCAAGCAGAAGCGTGACGCCCTGTTGATCGAGTTCATGGGAGTCATGGACGAGACCCTGCGTCTTTCCGAATCTCTCCAGAAGTCGGTCTCCGAGGCCCAGTACTCGCTCGCGGTGGCCAAAGCCGTGGACGGCACGGTGGCCGTGAGGTCGGCCGGCATGGCGACCAAAGGCGAGGTCGTCATTGACATGACCGGTACGAAGATCATGGGCGTGTCGGTCCCTGTCGTGACGAAGGGCGAAAGCCCGATACGCTCCTCGTTCACGCGTGGTTATTCGGTGACAGGCGTCTCCTCCCGCGTGGACGAGGCGGCCGACAAGTTCGAGCGCATCCTCGACGTCATCATCGAGTATGCCGACATCGAGACGCGCCTCAAGCGTCTCGGCGAGGAGATCCAGAAGACCAACAGGCGAGTCAACGCTCTGGAGCAGGTGACTGTCCCGCAGTTGAAAGAACAGGTATCCTACATCCGACAGACACTCGACGAACGTGCGCGCGAGGATCTCTTCCGCCTGAAGAAGGTCAAGAAGAAGATCGAGAAGAAGAAAGCACAGCAGACGGGGTTCTGACGGTCAGAGGATAGAACGATAGTGGGGCGGAATTCGCCAACCGGGGGGTGTCGGATACCGCCCCACCTTCATGTCCGGAACTGAAACGCCGCCATCGTGGCGGCGTTTCGATGTGTTCTGTGGAAGCCCGAGGACGTAGACCGTCGAAGGTCGGCCCTCACCCCTTGGACTTCACGATCTCAGCGACATCGTTGAGGACGTCTACTGCGTTGCGGGAGTGTTTGCGCAGCTCACGACCGTACTGGAGGATGGTGCGAATATCGTGCATGGACAGCTTCCCGAAGTGCAGGTCCTGCCATTCGTCCCGTGCCGCGTAGGCCCAGAGCTCACCGAGCACCCATTCCAGTTCTTCTATCTGATGCGATGTGAGGTTGTTCCACTCCGCGCCCAGCCCTTGGCGCAGGCGCTGGACGGCTCTCTCTACTGCCTTGGCCTTCTTGATATGGAAGGCGCGCATCCCGATGTCTTCATCGGTCACGTCAGGTCGGTTCATACCCATAGCGTACTCACCCCCTATATATGATGGATTCGCCGCGATATGTGCGGTTTCCTTGTTCTAGAATGAGGCGGTCGAGTCGTTGATAGGTCTTATACCCATGGAGTCGGATCTGATCCGTTCGGAGAAAGGGTCTGTATGGAGTTCAGCGAGGTAGTGAGCAAGCGGCGGAGCGTACGCCACTTCGATTCCAGGTTGACAGTGAAGGACGAGGACATCAGGGCACTCCTGCTCGCAGCGATATCCGCTCCCACGGCAGGCAACATACAGCCATGGAGGTTCACCGTGGTCAAGAGCGCGAAAGCGAAGGAGAGGCTGGCTGCGGCGCTTCACCAACGTTGGGCCACTGCAGCACCTGTCGTCATCGTGGTCTCCGTCGATCCGCGCCCATGTGCGGCGCGCTATGGCGCGAGGGGAGAACATCTCTACTCCATACAGGACACCGCGGCCGCGACGGAGAACATCCTTCTGGCTGCAGTGGACAGAGGGCTCGCCTCCTGTTGGATAGGCGCCTTCGACGAGAGGGCGGTCGCCGAAGCCATCGGAGTGTCGGAGCCGGTGACCCCGGTGGCGGTGTTGCCGATAGGATACTCCGCCGAGTCGGCCGGCAAGCCTGCTCGGCGACCCTTGGACGAAGTGATGACGGTGATCTGACCATGACGTTGCAAGAAGGCGAACACTTCCGTACGTTGGAGGAGCTGCGGGAGTACATCGGTGACTGTCACAGGTGTCCGCTCGGGGACACGCGCACCACGCTCGTCTTCGGCGTCGGCGACCCGGACGCAGACGTGCTCTTCGTGGGAGAGGCCCCCGGCCGTAACGAGGACCTCAAGGGTGAGCCTTTCGTCGGTGCGGCCGGCAAACTGTTGGACGAACTGTTGGCATCTGCGGGGCTGGACAGGAGCCAGGTCTACATAGCGAACATCCTCAAATGTCGCCCGCCGAACAACCGCGACCCTCAAGCCGAGGAGATTGCGGCCTGCACTCCTTTTCTCCGCGAGCAGACGAGGATCATAGACCCCGAGGTGATAGTCACGCTCGGCAACTTCGCCACCAAGTTCATACTCAAGACGAACACGGGCATCACGCGCCTGCGAGGCACCGTGCAGAAGGCAGGCAAGTTCACCGTGCTACCCATCTTCCATCCGGCAGCCGCTCTCTACGACCGCACTAAAGCCGACGTGCTCTTCGAGGACTTCGCTGTTCTCAAGGAACTCCTGTGGGTGCCGAGCGAACGAGTCGAAGTCACCGCCGATGACCCCTTCCTGGCGATGGAAGACGCTGTCGAAGAGGCCTCTGGCGAGGACTCCGGCGACGATGCGGACCCGATCCAGGGTACGTTGTTCGGTGAGTGAGGTGAGCGGGTTCATCACTCATGGCGCTTCAGCCACGATGTCTCTGGGAGAAGCGCTTGCAAGACTCCTCGCCGCCGGGGACGTGATACTCCTGACCGGTGAGTTAGGAGCCGGCAAGACGGTGCTCGTCAAAGGAGTCGCGAAAGGACTGGGCGTCGTCGAAGAGGTGACCAGTCCGACATTCAACATCCTCATCGTCCACGAGGGGCGCATCCCCCTCGACCATTTCGACCTCTACCGCTTGGAGCATGCGGCAGAACTCGACGACGTGGACTATTGGGGAACGCTCGAGTCAGGAGGGGTCGC
>CAYWAF010000037.1:3527-12830 GCA_964456355.1 uncultured Eubacteriales bacterium
CGGCAGAACTCGACGACGTGGACTATTGGGGAACGCTCGAGTCAGGAGGGGTCGCGCTCGTCGAGTGGGGGGACAAGTTCGATGAGGCGATGCCCGAGGGATATCTGAACGTCCGCATGAGCATCGTCGACGATGAGGTCAGGAGGATCGACCTCGTTCCGGCAGGGGAGAGGGGAGCAACACTCGCCGACCACTGGCTCGGCGAGGCCGTCGACATCGAAGGCGTGGAGGTCTTCGGGAGGGATGCTCGATGATGCCTGCCGAAGGCCTCGTCTTAGGCTTCGACACCTCCACCGACCGTTGTGCGCTGGCCCTGGGGCGCCTGGACGGCGATGCCGTGACACTCGAGGCACAGGCCGACTTCGATGCTCCTCGCGCGGCGCTCTCCCGACTGCTTCCGACCGTCTCCGACCTTCTATCGGAGCAAGGCTTGGAGCCCGACGACATCTCGGTAGTGGTGGTCGGGCTAGGCCCTGGCTCTTTCACCGGAGTGCGGATAGGCGTCTCGACCGCGAAAGGTCTTGCCTGCGGCCTCGGCGTGCCTCTCTACGGCGTGGGGAGCCTGGATGCCGTGGCGTGGCGCTTCGCCGGTCGTGAAGGTACCCTCGGCGTCCTCATGGATGCCATGCGAGGGGAGGTCTACCCCGGTATCTTCCGTCTGGCGGGCGACGGCGTGGAGCGCCTCACAGAGGACAGGGTCGTCTCCCCGTCGGATCTGGCGGAGGAGTGGGCGCGACAGCACCTGTCGGACTCTTTCATGGTCACGGGCACCGGCCTGTCCAAGCATCGCGGGCACTTCGAGGAGGCGTTCGGGAGCCGACTCGAGGTCGCTGAGGAGGAGATGTGGGTGCCGTCCGGGGCCGGCGTGCTCGCGGCGTTCGGACATGCTCTTCGTACGGGAGCTTTAGGAGATGGGGAGCCGGGTGCGGTGCTCCCGATATACACGCGCCTGTCCGATGCCGAGGAGGCCGAGAAGGCCCGTAAAGCCGGAGAAGGCGATGGGCCGTGAGCGTGGAGATCCGTGATATGACGGAGGCGGACGTGGATGCGGTCCATGCCATAGAAGCCGCCACCTTTCCTCGACCGTGGAGCAGGATGGCCTTCGCTCAGGAGGTCGGCATGGACAGGCGGGTCTGGCTCGTCGCGGATGAGGAGGGTGAGGTGCTGGGTTACGCAGGTGCCGCACTCGTGATGGACGAGGCCCACATCATGAATCTCGCCGTACGCTCCGATGTCCGACACAGGGGGCTCGGATGTGCGCTGCTGGCAGAACTCGCAGACCGCGTTCGTGCGCTGGGAGCCACACATTTGACCCTCGAGGTCAGGGAGAGCAACTCTGCGGCTCGCACCCTCTACGAGATGCTGGGCCTGCACGAGGTCGGTCGCCGTCGCGGGTACTACCCGGAGACAGGCGAGGATGCCCTGATCATGACCGGCAGCGAGTTCGGCACGCCTGCGATGGAGGCACGCATGGCTCTCATGCGCGAGCGCGGTGCGATGGCCCTGGAACACTTCGACCTCGCCCAGGAAGCAGGAAGCAAACGTGAGGCGTATGACAAGAGCGATGCAGGCGCGAAGGGCGCCGAAGAGCTCGTCTTGGGCATCGAGACGTCGTGCGACGAGACTGCTGCAGCGGTCCTGCGTGGGGGCAGCGAGGTTCTCTCGGACGTCGTTGCCAGCCAGGTCGACTTCCATGCCCGCTTCGGTGGAGTGGTCCCCGAGATCGCTTCCCGCAAGCACACGGAGGCCATCGTCGGGGTGGTGGAGCAAGCGCTTGAGGAGGCCGGGGTCGAGGCGAAAGACCTGGATGCGATAGCGGTCACGTACGGTCCCGGACTCGTCGGCGCACTCGTGGTGGGGGTCGCGTTCGCGAAAGCGCTGTCGTTCGCGACCGGCGTGCCGCTCGTGGGCGTCAACCATCTGGAGGGGCATATCTTCGCGAACCTTCTGGCCGAGCCCGACCTGCAGCCGCCCCTCATGGCGCTGGTCGTCTCCGGAGGGCATACGGCACTCGTCCATGTGCCGGAGTGGGGGGAGTACCGCACCCTCGGTTCGACCATAGACGATGCGGCAGGCGAAGCGTTCGACAAGGTGGCCAAGGTGCTCGGTCTCGGTTATCCCGGCGGTCCCGTGCTCTCGCGTCTCGCCGAGGAAGGCGACCCGGACGCCATACGGTTCCCGCGTGCGATGATGCGCTCCGGCGACTACGACTTCTCGCTGTCAGGGCTGAAGACGGCGGTGATAGACCACATCAGACATGAGCGAGAGGCCGGACACGACATCGACCTTCCCGATCTGACGGCCTCGTTCCAGCAGGCGGTCATCGACGTGCAGATAGCCAAATCCGTACAGGCGGCACTCGAGACAGGGGTGAAATCGTTCTGTCTTGCCGGTGGAGTGGCTGCGAACACGGCATTGCGTGAGGGGCTGCGAGAAGCGCTGACCGCCGAAGACATCCGTCTCGTGGTGCCGTCGCTGGAGTTGTGCACGGACAATGCGACCATGATAGCTTCTGCGGGCACCTTCCGCTTCCGGCGCGGAGAGCGACTGCCACTCGATTCGGAGGCACTGCCTACGCTCCGGCTCGATCAGTAGCCCGGGTGCCGGGAAAACAGCATCTATGCGCTTCGAGTATCATGTGTGAGAGAGAAGGGGCTGCCGCAGGCAGCGCAGACATCGCATCCTTTCATGTATGCGTCCATATATGACGAGAGGCGCGCCCTGCACAACAGGATGCGGAACAAAGGAAGAGGGTGTTTTGTGAAAAACCCATTAGGTAGGCGACTGGCCTGTCTGGTGGTGTGTGGCCTGCTTTTGGCTCTCACGCTTCCAGCTGCCGGTCTAGCGAAGGGCAACGCCGAAAGTGTCGCTGTGTCGGGAGTGACACCGGCATACGTCCCGTACTATGAGGACTCCTTCGAGCCCGACGATACGACGGCTACTGCCACGCTCTACGATCCGGCGGTTCACGGCAACACGTGGATGTCGTATCACACGTTCCACGGGGACGACTCGGCAGACAACGAGTCCGGCGAGAGCACCGATACCGTGCGCGTCTCTGTCGACGTGACGGGAACGCCTATCTGGGTCGAGACAGAATATGCCACCGGCTTCTACGACACCTACATCTACATCGAAGATGCCACAGGCACGACTCTTGCGAAGAACGATGACCATTATTTCTGGTCTGCCACGTATTCCAACTCGGTCTATTACGAGGCGCCGGCACCCGGAGACTACTATGTAAGAGTGAGGAACCTATCCGGGTATCCATACGACTACTACTTGTACATCACCGTAGGTAATGCGCGGCGCATCTCAGGTGCCACGAGGTTCGACACGGCTGCCGAGATCTCACGTACCATGTGGGACAACATAGGCAATTCCTACTATGGGGTCGGATATGGACCCGAAGACATCTTCATAGCCAACGGCTTCAACCCTGCCGATGCTCTTGCAGGAGCCCAGCTCGCTGCTCAGAGCGACGGGATACTGCTCCTCACGCATGGGGATGTGTTGACTCCAGCGACGAAAGCAGAGATCGAGCGTGTCACAGAGTCGCTTTATTGGGATTTTGGGAGCAATTCTATCTCTGTGAATGTGCACGTCCTCGGCGGTGAAGGCGTCATCAGCCAAGCGGTCATGGATGGGATAGGGGCTATCCGTCATGTGACGCACGTGGACCGCATCGCAGGCGCAGACCGGTTCGCCACCGCTGCACAGATAGCATCCGTCACTGCCGATTGGGGCTATGCGGGCACGACCGCCTTCGTCGTCAACGGATTCGCTTGGCCGGATGCTCTTGCGGTAGGCCCCGTTGCTGCAAACCACGGTAGCGCTGTCTTCATGACACGCAAAGACGATGTTCCCGATGTCACCATGGACATGATGGACGACCTCGGCATCACGGATGTCGTGGTCGTAGGCGGCTCAGGCGTGGTGGGTCCGGCTGCGATAGCCGAACTCGAGTCGAAGTTCGGTACCGCCAGCGTCGAGGTCGTCGCAGGCAACACACGCTACGATACCGCTCAGGCGATTGCTCAGTGGGGCGTGGACAACGCAGGGATGAGCGGTGACATCTGTACGCTCGCTTCGGGAGCAGACTTCCCGGACGCTCTTGCTGCAGCTCCGATCAGTTGGTGGACGGCTGGGCCTCTTCTGCTCACGATGTCCACGGCTCTCAGCCCGCAGGTCAAGGACTTCTTCGACGACAACGGTGGTGTGGGTAGGCCCAACACCACCTCAGGCAGCCAGACCGGCATGGGTTGCTATGTGGTCGGCGGCACCGGTGCGATCTCCGAAGACGCCTACAACGAGTTCAGGGACCTTTACAAGGAGTACCTGCCATAAGGGCCGTATACGTGCACAGCATACGTGGTGCCGGGACCTGAAAGACCGGGGCCATGTGTCTTCGAAGGAGGGCCGGGACACCGGCCCTCCTTCCTGATATCTGAGTGTCTACGACTCAACCCTTTCGATAAAAACCCTGTTGAAACCTATTGAAACCTCTTCCGATTCTCATTATCATTCCATCTTGCTAGCACTCGAACGATAAGAGTGCTAGCAGTCGGTGGTATGAGGGTGCGAAAAGGGTACATACCACTTCGCAACCGCAGCGCTACCAGGGAGACAAGGGCTTCGACAAAAGCCCTGCAAGATACGTCCTGTAGGTCTGGATCGATATGTAGGAGGGCTGGAATGAACCTGAAGCCGTTGGGCGATCGAGTGATCGTGAAACCGGCGGAGGCCGAGGAGCAGACCAAGAGCGGTCTGGTCATCCCCGACACCGCGAAGGAGAAGCCGCAGCGCGGAGAGGTCGTTGCTGTAGGTGAAGGCAAACGTGACGACGACGGGAACCGCATCCCTGTCGACGTCAAGGTGGGTGACACCGTGATCTTCGGCAAGTACGGGGTCCAGGAGGTCAAGATCGACGGTGTCGAGTACAAGATTCTGGAGGAGCGCGACATCTACGCCATCGTGGAGTAGCGCTTTCGGGTGTCAGAGTTTTCGACAGGTTCGATTCGACGTTTGAAGGAGGTACGAGCCTAGATGGCCAAGGATATCCGTTTCGACGAGGAGGCCCGGCGCGGGCTGGAGGCCGGCGTGAACAAGCTGGCCGATGCCGTCAGGGTCACACTCGGCCCGAAGGGCCGCTACGTGGTGCTCGACAAGAAGTTCGGCGCACCCACCATCACCAACGACGGCGTGACCATCGCGAAAGAGATCGAGCTCGAGGATCCGCTCGAGAACATGGGCGCTCAGCTCGTCAAGGAGGTTGCGACCAAGACCAACGACATAGCCGGTGACGGCACCACGACCGCCACTCTGCTGGCGCAGACCATAGTGCGTGAGGGCTTGCGCAACGTGGCGGCCGGCGCCAACCCGCTCGCCATCAAGCGCGGCATCGAGAAGGCCGTCGACAAGGTGGTCGAGAAGATCAAGGAGAACGCCAAGGACGTCGAGGACCGCGACGAGATCGCCCACGTGGGCGCCATCTCCGCTGCAGACGACGTCATCGGCGACAAGATCGCCGAGGCGATGGAGGCCGTGGGCAAGGACGGCGTCATCACGGTCGAGGAGTCACAGACGTTCGGTATCGAGATCGAGACGGTCGAGGGCCTGCAGTTCGACAAGGGCTACATCTCGCCGTACATGGTCACCGATGCCGACCGCATGGAGGCCGTGCTCGACGATCCGGCGATACTCATCGCCAACAGCAAGATCGGTAACATCCAGGATCTGCTGCCGGTGCTCGAGAAGGTCATGCAGGCCGGCAAGCAGCTGCTCATCATCGCAGAGGACGTCGAGGGCGAGGCGCTGGCCACCCTCGTGGTCAACAAGCTGCGCGGGACCTTCACCGCTGTCGCCGTCAAGGCGCCCGGCTTCGGTGACCGTCGCAAGCGCATGCTCGAGGACATCGCCATCGTGACCGGTGGTCAAGTCATCTCCGAGGAGATGGGCCTCAAACTCGAGAACGTGACCCTCGACATGCTCGGCAAGGCCAAGACCGTCAAGGTCACCAAGGAAGACACCGTCATCGTCGACGGTGGCGGCAGCGAAGAAGACATCAAGGCCCGAATCAACCAGATCAAGGCCGAGATCGAGCAGTCCGACTCCGACTTCGACCGCGAGAAGCTCCAGGAGCGCCTGGCCAAGCTGTCCGGCGGCGTAGCCGTCATCAAGGTCGGTGCGGCCACCGAGGTCGAACTCAAGGAGAAGAAGCACCGCATCGAGGATGCGCTCCAGGCCACGCGTGCTGCGGTCGAGGAGGGCATCGTCGCGGGTGGCGGCATCGCGATGCTGGACGCCGTCTCTGCACTCGACTCGCTCAAGCTGGATGAGGACGAGGCCATCGGGGCCGCCATCATCCGCAAGGCACTCGTCGAGCCGACCAAGCAGATCGCTGACAACGCCGGCTTCGAGGGCTCCGTCGTCGTGGAGAAGATCCGCAACGAGGACAAGGTCGGCTACGGTCTGAACGGTGCGACCGGCGAGTACGGTGACCTGATGGCGATGGGCGTCATCGACCCCGTGAAGGTCACCCGCTCGGCGCTCCAGAACGCCGCATCGATCGCTGCGCTGATACTCATCACCGAGACCACCGTCACCGACATCCCCGAAGAGGAGAACGCGGCTGCTGCCGCGATGGGTGGCGGCATGGGCGGGATGATGTAGCGAGTCAGTGAGTCATACCGTCTGATCCTGCTTCGCTCAGGATCGATAGGCTTTCACGGAAGGGCCCCGGCAGATGTCGGGGCCCTTCTCGGCAGTTGCCTGTCTCGTGGATCATTCGTCGACTCCGAGCCCCAGCGCTATAATCGATACGTTCAGGCAAGCAGCGCCGGCATGTCCGGTGGAGTATGAAGGAGTCGCGGTGCGAGACGAGCGGCAACACTCCCGTATGGTCTTTCGCGTCGTCTTCCTCGTCATCCTCGCGATCGCAGCGTTCGGAGTCTTCGAGTTGTGGTCCTACCTCCGACAGCCGCAGTCGTATCGACCGCCATGGGAGGGAGGCGTGCGGACTGTCGATGGACTCCCCGACGGTGGCGTCCGTGCCACGGTAGAGCGCGACGGCCTTCTGTATTCGATGGAGCTCACTCGCACGGTGATGTTCGTGGGAGAAGACCTCGGCGTGGATCTCTCTGTCCGCAACGTCTCCGACGAATCCAAGACACTTCCTGCTTTCGCCACCGGCTGGGAGGTGCCCTCCAGCGCGACTGCGGGCGGCTATTTCGTCGGCTGCGTGGCGGGCATGCCTTACGGCAGGGAACTTCCGGACGTCACGTTACGTCCCGGTGAGGAGACTTCAACGGTCATGTTCGACCGTCACGATAAGCCCTCTCACTTCCGGATGGCGGGCATGTGGCATGCATGGGGCGGCAACGGTCTATGGGCGCAGACGGATCCCGTGAAGGTGTGTTGGGTCGATGCCGAAGAGCTCGAGGACCCCGACATGCCCACCCCTGCCTCCTGGATGACGGCTGAGGCCTCTGATGGCGACCTCATGCTGCGGATCGAGACGCCTCCCGAGTGGGCCATGTACGAGGAGATCCCCGTGCGCCTTGTGCTCCGGAACGAGGGCGACGAGCCGGTCTCCTTCGCACACCATGCGACGGAGATACGTGAGGTGGAAGACGAGAAGACCGGTCTTTTAGGTTGGGGTGTGGGCGACATGCATGGGCTGCAGGTGAGACCGAAGCCACTGACGCTCGCACCGGGGGAGAGTGCTGTCGCGGTCAAGGAGTTCGTCCCGTACCACCTGCTCTATCCCCTGCGGGATGCCAGCGGGCCGCGTGATGTGACGATAGTCGGTCGATGGGCCCTGTACAGCGAGTCATCCCCTTCTACAGAAGAATCGATGACGATGCTGATGACTCCGCCGATCCAGGCATATGCACGGTAGGCGCGTTCCGTCTCCTCTACAGCCAGGGCAGGCCCTCCAACACGAAGACGAGCCCCAGGTAGAGCAGGAACGCGGCCAGCACGCCCATGATCCCGCGGTAGACCTTGTCGGAGAGCAGTCCTCGCCCGGCGGAGACACCGAATATCACGAAGCCGTACCAGGTGACGTCGGCCAGCTCGTGCCCGATGAAGAAGGCCGCTATGCCGATGGGGCCGATGGCGATGCCGTCGGATGCGAGTTTGACGCCGATGGTGGCCCACCACAGCGTCCAGTACGGGTTGGAGAGGGAGACGAGTATGCCGTCGAGGACGGGTCCCACAGACTTCGGCTTCTCGGCCGCTTCGAGGTCGGCGACGATATCACCGCTCCACGCACCTCGCATCAGCCCGTAGCCCATCCACAACAGGACCGCTCCACCCACGACGGCCATCGCCGAGGCCACCGAGGGGCGCTTGAGGAAGTTCTGCAGGCCGAAGGTGAAGCCGACCAGCAGTGCGCCTTCCAGCAAGGCGTGACCGACGAGCATGAGGGATGCGCTGAGGCGGCCGTTGCGCAGCGTGCGCGAGATGGTGACGGTGAGGTAGGGTCCCGGTGACATGGCGCCGGACAGACCGATGACGAAAGCGGCCGCTCCCAGCTTGAGAGCCTCGTTGATGGCCTCCGGCGACATCAGACGTCTTGCTTTCTGACGGCCAGCAGCTTCTCGTATATTGCCACAAGACGGTCTGTGGTCACCGAGATGTCGTGCGAATCGGCTGCGTGACGGGCGGCATCCGACATCGTCTGCAACAGGTCGCGGTCGCGTGCGAACTCGAGCATGCGGGCAGCCATCTCGTCAGGGTCCTCGGTGGTCAGATAGCCCGTCACATCGCGCTCGATGATATCGCGGACGCCCGGGGAGTCCACGCCTATCGCCGGCAGGCCTGCCGCCATCGCCTCCATCACCACGAGAGGGTGGACCTCGGTCACCGAGGCGGTGACGAAGACGTCGGCTGCTGCCAGGAGGTCGGGTACGTGTTCGTATGGCGTGCGCCCGGCCAGATAGACCCGGTCTTCCACCTTGCTCGTGCGAGCGCGCTCCTCGACGATCTCTTTGCTGGGGCCGTCGCCGATGAGCAACAGGCAGACGCGCGGGTTGGCCGATGCCGCCTCCAAGAAGGCGTCCATCAGAAGCCCGATGTTCTTCTCGGGCCCCAGGCGTCCCAGGTAGCAGAAGACTGTCGAGTCCTCGGAAAAGCCAAGGTCCGTGCGCGAGAGCGGCTCTGCGGGCTCGCGGAACATCTTCGTGTCTATGCCGTTGGGGAGGAGCAGCGCATCGTCGGTGATACCGAACTCCGAGAGCCAGCGCACTATGCCGGGAGACGGCGCTATCAGGACGTCGACCTCGCTCGCATAACGCT
>CAYWAF010000037.1:12930-14927 GCA_964456355.1 uncultured Eubacteriales bacterium
CGCACTATGCCGGGAGACGGCGCTATCAGGACGTCGACCTCGCTCGCATAACGCTTCAGATAGGTGCGGATGAACTTCATCCTCGCCTTGCGTGGAACGAACTTGGCGTAGGCGTCGGAGTAGAGGTCGTAGCGCGTGTGGTTGGTCGAGACGACCGGGATGCCCTTCGAGCCTGCATGACGCAGCGCTATCCTCCCCGAGAGGAACGGATGGTGGACGTGGGCGATGTCGAGGGTGGAGATGACGGAGCGTGCCTCATCTGAGAGCGAGTACCCGGCCTGCCAGCCCGTGTCGCCCCAGGCGATGGCGCGGGAACGGATGACGTTGGGTTCGGAGTCCTCGTAATCGCGGTTACCGAAGGTGAGCACGAAGACCTCATGGCCGGTCTCCTCGAGGCGACGTTTGGTCAGGCGGATGTGGTTGGTCACGCCGCTTATGTGCGGCATGTACATGTCACAGAACATACCTATGCGCATCCGCGTGTGTCCTTCACGTTCGTCGGGTTCGAGGTCGGTCGGTGTTCTGGCCATGCTCGTCGGTGGCGGTCGGAGCGGGCCTCGGGTAGAGTACCCTTGCGCCATCGACGCAGACCGTACATACGCTAACAGTGTTCGTCAGGGGAGCCAATAGCCGTGGGACTTTCGATAGGCATAGTCGGATTGCCGAACGTGGGCAAGTCCACGCTGTTCACTGCGCTGACCCGCAAGAGCGCGCTCGCGGCGAACTATCCGTTCGCGACCATAGACCCGAACACCGGGATGGTGCCGGTCCCCGATCCGCGATTGGATGCGCTCGCGGAGGTCTTCAAGCCGGAGAAGGTCACGCCTGCCTCGGTCGAGTTCGTGGACATAGCAGGGCTCGTGAAGGGGGCGAGCGAAGGGGAGGGGCTCGGCAACCAGTTCCTCGCCAACATCCGCGAGACCGATGCGATATGCGAGGTCGTGCGCTTCTTCAGCGACCCGGACGTGGTCCACGTGGGCGGAGAGCCCGATCCCGAAGACGATGTGGAGACCATCCGCACCGAGTTGATACTGGCCGACCTGGGCACGGTCGAGCGCGCCATACCGCGTCTGGAGAAAGAGGCCAAGCGCGACAAGGAGGCTGCGGCCGAACTGGAGGTCGTGCGTCGCGTATACGAGTGGCTCTCTGCAGGTCATCGGGCGTTCCGCATGGAGATGACCGACGAGGAGCGCAAGATGCTCCGAGGGCTGCATCTGCTCACGATGAAACCGATGCTCTATGTCGCCAACATCGACGAGAGCGAGATAGGCAAGCCGCTGCCCGAGATCGACGGGCAGGCTCCGATACCGATATGCGCCAAGATCGAGTCGGAGATGACCGGCCTCGACCCGGACGAGTTGCAGGAGTACCTGGAGATGGAGGGGCTTGAGGAGCCAGGGCTGAACGTGCTCATCAGGCAGGCGTACACGTTGCTGGGACTGCAGAGCTTCTTCACGGGCGGACCCAAGGAGGTCCGGGCCTGGACGGTGCGCATCGGGGCCAAGGCGCCGGAGGCGGCCGGAGAGATCCACACGGACTTCGAGCGCGGCTTCATCAAGGCGGAGGTCTGCGGGTGGGACGAACTGGTCGAGGCGGGAAGCGAGGCCGCCGTGAGGGCCGCCGGCAAGATGCGGTTGGAGGGCAAGGACTACGTCGTCCAGGATGGGGATGTCATCCACTTCAAGTTCAACGTGTAGGGGGATGGACGGCGCTGGCTATGGCGTAGAGTGCTGGCGGATGAGGGGGCCTTGGGTTATACAGACTGTAGAAACATTGTTAGACCTTCTGGCCCATCTGTTTGGGGGGGCATGTGAACCAGTCAGCTGAAGAGGTCCGGGCCGAGTACCTGAGGGTAATGGGAGACGCCCTTGGATCGGAGTATCACGCCCTGTACCAGGATGTCATTTGGCTCCATTCGAAGTGGAAGCTCTATCGACAACTCTACGCGGATACGACAGGCCGGATCCAGATTCTCAACGATGCTGCAGGGTTCGCCT
>CAYWAF010000038.1:0-1383 GCA_964456355.1 uncultured Eubacteriales bacterium
CCCGCCCTTCTCGGCGAGGACTATCAGGGCGCCCTCGGTCGGGTCCCCCACGAGGTCCTCGCCGTCGAGCACCGCATCAGTGCAGAGCGCGAGCGGCAGCATGAAGGGATCGAGGTCCACCTTCACCCCGCCCTGGGAGCGTATCTCGCCTTCTGTGGAGTAGCCCTCGCCCGTTATGGAGAAGCGGAAGCCGACGATGCGCATCTCTCGGGCGGTCATCCGGTTGAGGGTGAGCGTGCCCGTCTTGTCGGAGCATATGGCAGAGACCGAGCCGAGCGTCTCCACCGACGGTAGGCGCTTGACTATCGCCCCTCGCCTGGCGAGTTCGGTGGAGCCTATGGCCAAAAGCATCATCACGATGGCGGGAAGGCCCGTCGGGATGGCGGCTACCGCCATCGCCACCCCGACACCGAACATGTCCGAGAGCGTGTTGCCCGCGGCCATGCCCTGCAACACGATGACGACCAGCGAACCTATCGCGAGCGCCGCGATCACCAAGGTCAACTGGTCGAGCTGCTTCTGCAGGGGCGTCTTGACCGTCTCGACCTTGTTGAGCAGGTCGGCGATGTGGCCCACCTCGGTATCCATCCCGGTGGCCGTGACCACCATCTCGCCACGACCCCGCGTGACCGACCCGTTCATGTAAGCCATGTCGAAGCGGTCGCCTAGAGCGGCATCGGGGTCGGGGACCGGAGCGGTGTCCTTGAGCACCGGCACGCTCTCGCCGGTGAGCGCCGACTCCTCTATCTCGAGCGTGGCCGCCACGAGCAGACGCCCGTCCGCAGGCACGCGGTCGCCTGCCTCGAACAGCACGATATCACCGACGACCAGGTCCTCGATGTCGACCTCGACGACCGCACCGTCCCTGCGCACCCGCGCTTCGACGCGCATCATCTCGCGCAGGGCTGCGATGCTCTCCTCGGCCTTGGCCTCCTGACGAAGGCCCATCCAGGCGTTGAGCACCGTGAGTCCGAACAGCACGACCGCGGTGGCGACCTCACCCAGAGCGAGCCAGCTGACCAGGGCGGCTACGGCCAGGATGATCTGCATGAAGTCCTTGTACTGGCGCAGGATCGCTCGCCATGTGGGCTCTTTCTTCGCCTCTTCCAGACGGTTCGGCCCGTTCTCGGCCAAGCGGGCCTGCGCCTCTTGCGTGCTGAGCCCTCTTGCCGGGTCGACACCCAACCGTTCGGTGACCTCGTCGACATCGAGGGTGTGCCAGGGCACCTGCTGCGTCGCTTGTTCAGTCATCTTCTTCTCCAGAGCGAGGGACGTCTTCGAGTCTGCGTACCTTGAAACCCGTGAGCCCGTACACGAGCCCTATGACCGGGTTCACCAGGTTGAAGTAACAGTAAGGCAGGTAGGTGGCGGTCGGCACTCCCA
>CAYWAF010000038.1:1483-10185 GCA_964456355.1 uncultured Eubacteriales bacterium
CGGATGAGCCGCTCGTTGAAGCCCGCGTACTCCATGATCGAGCCGAAGGCCACGGCGCTCAGCACCAGCAGGACGGTGGACATCATGCTCATCACTCCACCGCCGCTGAAGAGCTCGTCGACGGCTCCGATGCCGGTCGTGAGCACGAAGCCGGTGGCCATCGCGGACCAGGAGCCCTTGAGCATCGCCAGTGCGGTGCTCGCCCCGGAGGCGTCAGCGAAAGTCACCACGACGTCCGGCTGCAAGAAGAGCGCCACGGCGATGCCGGTGAGAGCACCGGCGAAGATGGCGAGTGACGCCGGATAGCGCTTGAACGACATCAGCAGCAACACCAGGATGGGAAGCAGCGTCAGCGGACTTATCCTGTAGGTCGCATCCAGCACCGCCCGGACCGCCTCGATGTCGATGGGCGGAGCGCTCACCTCGGAGGTCACGCCGACGAAGCCGAAGATCCCGAGCGCTATCGCAAGCGCCGGCAGCGTGCTCCACGCCATCGACTTTATGTGCTCGGCTATCGTGCTCCCCACCAGACTCGGCGCAAGCACCGTCGTCTCCGAGATCGGGCTCATCTTGTCGCCGAAGTAGGCGCCGGAGATCACCGCCCCGGCCGTGATCGGTGCCGAGAGCCCACCCACCTCGGCGATGCCCATCATCGCGACCCCTATGGTGGCCACTGTCGTCCACGAACTGCCCGTGGCAAGACCGAACACGGCCGTGAGCAGTACCGTCGCCAGATAGAACCAGTTCGGGTCCAGAAGCTCCACGCCGTAGTAGACGATGGTGGCGATGGTCCCAGACATGTTCCATGCGCCGATGAGCGTGCCCACCATGAGCAGGATGAAGATGGGGGTGACGGCCACCAGCATCCCCTTGCCCAGCCCCTTGCCGATCATCTCGAAGGTGTGACCGTTCTTGCGTGCCAGAAGGGCTGCGAACATCGTCGCCGCGAGCAGCCCCAACTGGAGCGGACCCGAAGTGGCGTCGGTGCCGTAGAGGTATATGGAGAGTGCGATGAAGACGACGAGGACGAAGAGTGCCGCCAGCGCATCGCCCAGCGAGGGGTCGCGCGGCACCGCCGTCGTGTCCTGCTCTTGCACGGACATGCGTCAGTCGAGAGGGTCGCGCAGGACCGGACAGGTCATGCAGTGCCCGCCTCCACGCCCTCGCCCCAACTCGGAGCCTTCGATGTCGATGACGGTGACCCCCGCCTTGCGCAGGTGCGCGTTGGTGTACTCGTTGCGGTTGTAGGCGATCACCACGCCGGGTCGCAGTGCGACCACGTTGTTGCCGTCGTCCCACTGCTCTCGTTCCTGCTGGAAGATGTCGCCCCCGGTCGGCACCACCCTGAGCTCGTCCAGCCCCAGCGCCTCGGCCACCACATCCAGCCAGCCCTTCTCCTCGACGACGACGCGCAACTCGTCCTCGCTGTCGCCGGGATAGTAACTTATCGGCTGTATCTTCTCGACGACCTGTTCGTAGATGGTGACGAGGTCGCGATCGCAGAAGGTGAAGATCGTATCCAGATGCATGCTCGCCCGGTCGGGAGGCATCTTGGCCGCTATCACCCGTTTCGCGGCATCGTGCTCGAACAGCCGCTGAGCCACCTGACTGACCGCCTGGTACGTCGTGCGCTCCCCCATGCCTATGAGCACCACGCCGTTCCCTATCGGCATGACGTCACCGCCCTCCAGGGTGGCACTGCCATGGTCGACGTCCGGATCGCCCCACCAGACCTGGAAATCTCCGTCCTTGAACTCCGGATGGTACTTGTATATCGCAGCCATGTGCAGGGCCTCTTTGTGGCGCGCAGGCCAGAACATGGGGTTTATGGTCACGCCGTTGTATATCCAGCAGGAGCTGTCGCGGGTGAACAGTTGGTTCGGGAGCGGGGGTAAGACGAAGTCGGTGGCCTCGTAGGCCTTGCTCGCCGCAGCCTTCAGGTCACGCGGCAACTCCGCCACCGTCACGCCACCTATGAGATGCGAGACGAGTTTCTCCGAGTCCATCTCGTCCATCCACGCCCGGATCTCGCGGGCACCGTTGACCCCTATCTCGTTCGGAACGGCCTTGCGGTCCAGGACGTACGCCCTCCCCTCCGGGTCGTCCATGACATCCCTGAGCAGCTCGTGGACTTTCATCACCTGGACCCCGAACTCGGTCCGCATCAGGTCGCAGAAGGCATCATGTTCCTGGCGTGCCTTGCGTGCCCAGATGACGTCGTCGAAGAGCAGTTCCTGAGCGTTGCTCGGCGTCAGACGACGCATCTCCAACCCGGGCCTGTGGACTATCACCTTGCGCAACTCGCCTACCTCGGAATGCACGCCGAACTCAGACATGCGTGACCCTCCTTCACTCAGGTTCGATGATGGTGCCGGCCTCGCCGACCACTATCTTCTCTATGTCGTTGAGACATCCGATGCCGGCGCGCTTGCCGGTCTTGCGCACGAACGCACATGCCGCCTCGACCTTCGGCCCCATCGAGCCGGCGGCGAAATCGTGAGACTCCAGCTCATCGGGGGTGGTATGGCGTATCAGGCGCTGGGACGGCATGCCCCAATCCAGGAAGACCCCTTCGACATCGGTGGCCATGACGTAGACATCGGCCTCCAGCTCGGTGGCGAGCATCCCTGCGGCACGGTCCTTGTCGATGACGGCCTCCACGCCAGAGAGCCTGCGGCCGCCCCCCTTCTCGTACATGACGGGTATCCCGCCTCCGCCTGCACAGATGACGATGGTGCCTTTCTCGATCAGCCACTCGACCGGATGTATCTCGAACATGTGCTGTGGGACGGGGGAAGGGACCACGCGGCGCCACTTCTCGCCGTCCTGCTTGAACGTCCAGCCCTTCTCCTCGGCCAAGCGGTCTGCCTCGTCCTTGTCGTAGACCGGCCCGACGAACTTGGTGGGGTCGTCGAAGGCCGGATCGTCGGGATCGACCTCGATCATGGTGAGGATGGTCGCCAGCGGCACGTCGGCCGGGAGCAGGTTGCCGAGTTCTTGCTCGATCATGTAGCCGATCATCCCCTCGGTCTGGGCGCCGAGCACGTCGAGGGGGTACTCGTCGACCTCCTTGTAGGCCGCGCCCTGCAAGGCCAACAGGCCCACTTGCGGGCCGTTGCCGTGCGAGAGGACGAGTTCGTGCTCGAGGGCGACCGGGGCCAGTGCCCGGGCTGCGACCTCGACGTTGGCCCGCTGCGCCTCGGCGGTCATCGGCTCACCACGCTTGAGCAGCGCGTTCCCTCCGAGTGCGACGACCACTCTCATCCGCGTCCTCCTTCGCATCCTTCGCGCATTCCCGGCTCCTTGTCAGTCACCCAGCGTGGCGACCATGACCGCCTTGATGGTGGGCATGCGGTTGGCGGCCTGCTGGAAGACGATGGAGCGCTCCGACTCGAAGACCTCGTCGGTGACCTCCAGCGCCTCCATGCCCGTCCTCTCGTAGATCTCCGCACCCAACGTCGTGCTGCGATCGTGGAAGGCCGGAAGGCAGTGCATGAACCTCACGTCGGGGTTGCGCGTCGCTGCGAGCATCTCCGCGTTGACCTGGTAGGGCTTGAGCAGCTTTATGCGCTCGTCCCATGCTTCGGGCGGCTCACCCATCGAGACCCAGACGTCGGTGTATAGGTAGTCGACGCCCGCCACCGCTTCGAGCACGTCGTCTGTGAGCGTGAAGCGTGCCCCGGAGTCTTTGGCAAGGTCACGGGCGGTGGCGACCAGATCGTCCTCGGGCCACAGATGCCTCGGCCCGCAGATGCGCACGTCCATCCCCAGCAGGCATCCGGTGATCATGAGCGAGTTGCCCATGTTGTTGCGTGCATCACCCACGTAGCAGTAGGCGATCTCCTCGAGGGGCTTGTCGGAATGCTCCCTCATCGTGAGGACGTCGGCGAGCATCTGCGTGGGGTGGAACTCGTCGGTCAGCCCGTTCCAGACCGGCACGCCTGCGTACTCGCCGAGCACCTCCACGTTCTCCTGTGCGAACCCTCGGTACTCGATGCCGTCGTAGATGGCCCCCAGCACGCGCGCGGTGTCCTTCATCGACTCCTTGTAGCCGATCTGCGAGCCGCTCGGGCCGAGATAGGTGACGTGAGCGCCCTGGTCGTATGCGGCCACCTCGAAGGAGGTGCGCGTGCGAGTCGAGCTCTTCTCGAAGATGAGCGCGATGTTCTTGCCCTCGAGATGCTGCTGCTCGCGCCCCTCCGCCTTGGCCGCCTTCAGGTCGGCCCCGAGCTCTATCAGATAGAGGAACTCCGCCTTGGTGAAGTCTGACTCCTTCAAGAAATTGCGGCCCTTGAGATCGATAGCCATCGCGTACCTCCAGATCGGACGATCGGACAGACCGGATCCCTCAGAACACGGACCCGGGGAAGAAGGTCCCTATGCTCAACACGACCGCGTAGAGCACCAACAACATGACAAGCAGCGGGAACGTGAATTTGAGCCACTTGTTGTAACCTACCCGCCCGAGTGCGAGGCCACCCATCACCACCGCGAATGTGGGGTTGACGAGGTTCAGGAGCCCGCTTGCGGACTGGTAGGCGGTCACGATGAGGCTGCGGTCGATGCCTGCGATGTCGGCGAGCGGCGCCATGATCGGCATCGACACGGTCGCAAGACCCGAAGACGACGGGATGAGGAAGCCGAGCGGCAGATAGATGAGGTGCGCGACGTTGACGAAGAAGACGCCGCCGACGTCGCCCAGCGCCGCTTCGGCCCACGAGAGCACAGTGTCGATGATGAGCCCGTTCTCCATGATTACGCTGACGCCGCGCGCCACGCCGATGATGAGCGCCACGCCGAGCATGTCGCGAGCGCCCTCGATGAACGTCTTGGAGATGCCCGCCTCGCCCAATTTCCCGACGATGCCTATCAGGATGGCGAAGCCCAGGAATATGGCTGAGAACTCCCCGAACCACAGGTCCAGCTGCGGCACGGGCACGCCTATGTCGTTCCACGGGATGACCCCGTAGATCATCACCAGGAACGCGAGGGCGAACAAGACCAGCACCACCTTCCGCCTGCCGGTCAGTTCAGGCATCTCGGAGTCGTCGGCGTGCTTGAGGAAGAACTTCTCGTTGCTCTCCTTCTGGTCGAATACTATCGACTTGGACGGGTCCTTCTTGACCTTGTCGGCGTAGCGGGTCACGTAGACGATGCCGACGGCAGTGCCGGCCACGAGCAGGATCACGCGAGAGAGCATCCCATCGCCGATGGAGATGCCCGCTATCCCCGACGCGATGCCTGTGGCGAAGGGGTTCACGGTGGAGGCGAGCACCCCTATGCCGGCACCGAGCATGACCGTGGCGACGCCGACCACAGCGTCGTACCCGGCCGCTATCATCACGGCGACGATGAGCCCGTAGAAGGCCAGGCTCTCCTCGGCCATCCCGTACGAGGTGCCGCCGAGGGCGAACACGCACATGAGGATGGCGATCATCCACTTCTCCCGCCCGGCGAAGACGGTCGTTATCCTGCCGATGCCCGCATCTATGGCCCCGGTCGCCATCGTGATGGACAGGAAGCCGCCTATCACCAGCACGAAGAGGGCCACGTCGATAGCGCCGTATAGTTCGCCGGAGTTGTAGACGCTGATGGAGCCGTCCTCGCCCCGGATGCCGTACATCCCGTTGATGGGGGCCATCAGCCCATCGGCGATGATGCGCTGTTCGTTGCGCTCGACCTCGTGATAGGTGCCCGGTATCGGCTCGCCCGCATCGTCGACGTCGTACTGGCCTGCCGGGATGAACCACGTGCCTACGGCCACGATCACGATGAGGACGAACAGGATCGTATAAGCGGTCGGGAACTTGAACTTGGAGGTCGTGGTGTCGTCTGCCAAAACACACCCCTCTCAGGGATTCCTTGCTTCAATGCAGTCCATACCCATATGGCGGAAAGGCCCTCTTCTTATAGAGCGACTATCGCGTGCCACAAAGGGTATGATGCTTGTGGGAGGGGTCCTGCACGACACGTGCGGTGATCGCACGTGTCTGGAGCCGAAGTCGTTGGAGGGGTGTCATCCATGCGTTGTTCATCAGTCCTGAGAAGAGCCGTCCTGTTGGCTGTCCTCACAGTCGCCATCGTCTTCTCGACGGCGGCCGTCGCCTTCGCGCAAGACATCTACGTCGATGCCTTCCTAGGCAGTGACGTGACCGGCGACGGCTCGGCGGCGAACCCCTACGCATCGATAGGGAAAGCGCTCACCGTAGCGAACGCAGGTGACGACATCCTCGTCGGCTCCGGCGTCTATTCGGAGAACGCGACGCTGACCACAGGCGTCGACATCCTGGGCACCTCGGCCTCATCGGTCTTCGTCACCGATGGCGGCGGGGACTTCGTCTTCGCGGCAAGCGACGTCACCTCCGTGACGATCGACGGGCTGACCTTCGCGGGCGCCTCCGGAGAGTTCGGAGCAGCACTCTTCTCCGACACGTCCACCCTGACCGTCTCCTCGTGCGTCTTCGCGAGCAACGTCGCGACAGGCTCCCCGGGGCCGGGCGGTGCCATCTTGATGGGACTCAGCGACGTCACGATCGATGGTTGCGAGTTCGAAGAGAACGAGGGGACATGGGGAGGCGCCATAGCCGCCTTCATCAGCACGGTGACGGTGCAAGACTCCACGTTCACCGACAACACCGGATACGAGCGAGGCGGGGCGATAAATGCCGAATCCTCCTACCTGACCGTCACCGACTGCACCTTCACGGACAACGAGGCAGAGAGCGACGAGGGTGGCGCGGTCTACGCGAACGACTGCCAGGGCTCGGTCTCCGACAGCTCTTTCACCGGGAACACGGCACTGACAGGTATGGGTGGCGCAGTCTATTACGGGATCGAGTACGAAGATGCCCTCGCCTTCACCGTGTCCGGCAACGACTTCGCAAGCAGCACGGCCATCGTCGGCGGTGCTTTGATGATCGACTACGGGCCTTCCTCCTACTCCGAGGTGACCGTCGAAGACAACGACTTCACAGGGAACACAGCCACGAACATCGGTGGTGGCGTCGCCGTGACATGGCTCACGGCCAGCGGTAGCGAAGAATGCACGGTGACAGTGGATGGCAACACCTTCACCGGGAACGTCGCCGACTCCGCGGGCGGTGGACTTTTGATCGAACTCCTCGAGGACACCAGCATACCGGACGGTTTCAGCGCCACTATCACCGACAACATCCTCTCAGGCAACACGGCTGACTATGGAGGAGGCCTGGTCTATGCCGAACACACCGGCATAGACACGAACCTCTCGGTGGTCGGCAACACGATATCGGATAACTCCGCGTCGGTTGCAGGCGGCTGTCTGCTCGACTTCCTGGACAGTACCTCCACCGTGGTCGGCGTGGCAGACAACACCATCACGGACAACGAGGCTGACATCGGTGGAGCCGGTGGACTGGCACTCCTCTTGGACTCCTCGGACGAATCCATCGCTGACATAGCAGGGAACACGATCGCGGACAACCATGCGGGACTCTCCGGAGGCGGCGTGGTGGTCGACTGTTTCGATGGTGGCGACAACGACGTCTATCTCGCCGACAACGTGATCCGAGGCAACTCTGCCGGGAAGAGCGGAGGAGGTCTCCTGTTCTCCGTGCGCAACCTGGCCGAGGGCAACGAAGTCTACGTCGGCGACAGCACGATCACCAGCAACACGGCCGGGGAGAGCGGCGGCGGCATATACGCCGAGGATGAGTGGGGCGTGTACGAGCTCTTCGACGTGTACGACTGCACGATCACTGCGAACGTGGCCCTCGGCGGCGGTGGCGGCGGTGGCGGCGGTGTCGCACTCGTGGAGATCGACGACAGTGTCATCGCCAGGAACACCGTGCGGGACAACGAGACCCTGGACTCCGGCGGTGGCATCTACGTCGAAGACAGCACAGCCACGGTGAAAGCCAACACCATATCGGACAACCGCGCCTCGATGGGTGGAGGTACCGCCGCCTTCGGCGACTACGTGAACATCTACAACAACGTCTTCACCTCCAACGATGCGACCGCCAGCGGTGGCGGCGTCTACGTGGAAGGTGCTTCGAGAGTCATCAACGACACGTTCGTGAGCAACACATCAGGTCTGTTCGACGGAAAGGGCGTCACCAGCGGCTTGGGCGCTACCGTCGTGGGCAACTGCATCTTCTGGGGCATGGGCGGCTACGACGTGTTCGGCTGCCCGGTGACCTTCTCGCTGACCCCGGAGGCCGGTGCCGGCAACTTCATGGGAGACCCGCTGTTCAGGGATGCGCCCGGCGGTGATTACCGCCTGAGTCCCGGCTCGATCGCCATCGATGCAGGGGCGAACGCCATCGGAGGCGTGCCGGCCCCGCTTTGGGACTTCGACGGCGTTCCTCGCCCACAGGACGGCGATGGCGACACGCTGGCTCGCTGGGACGTCGGCGCCTTCGAGATGCCCGTGGCGACTCCGCCCGTCGCGGTGGACGATGCTTACAGCGTCGAAGAGGACGGGATACTCTGGCCTCCTGCGCCCGGTGTGCTTGGCAACGACACCGACGTCAACGGAGACACTCTGTACGCCTCGATGGTGACCAGCCCGACGAGTGGACTCGCAGCAGTCTTCCCGGACGGCGGTTTCGTGTACATGCCCGACCCTGACTTCTACGGCACCGACACGTTCACATACCATGCTTATGACGGCACGGACTACTCCGCGACGGCGACGGTGACCATCACGGTCACGCCGGTCA
>CAYWAF010000038.1:10285-14727 GCA_964456355.1 uncultured Eubacteriales bacterium
CTCCGCCGTCCAACGGGTCAGTGGCCCTGGCCCCGAGTGGTGAGGCCACCTACACGCCGGATGCGGACTGGTACGGCACCGACACCTTCACATATCGCGCTTACGACGGCACGGACTATTCGGCAGACGCCACTGTCACCATCACCGTCACACCCGTCAACGACGCGCCTGTGGCCTCCGACGACGCCACGGGTTGTGCAGAAGACGGCGTCGCGATGGTGGACGTGCTCGCCAACGACACGGACGTCGAAGGCGATCCGCTGACCGCTTCGCTGGTCACGGGCGCCACCAATGGCACCGTCACGGTCGCTCCCGGCGGCATGGCCACCTACACCCCCGGTGCCGACTGGTACGGTGTCGACACGTTCACATATCGCGCTTACGACGGGACCGATTACTCGGCACCGGCAACGGTCACCGTGGTGGTGACGCCGGTCAACGACGCACCGGTCTCGACAGAAGACACTTACACGGTCGAAGAGGACAGCCTGCTCATCGTCCCGGCACCCGGGGTGATACAGAACGACAGCGACGTGGAGAACGATCCGCTGACCGCTGAGCTGACCTCGAGCGTCTCCTCGGGCACACTGGTGTTCAGCGAGGAGGGCGCGCTCGTCTACTCGCCCGATGCGGACTTCTACGGGACCGATGTCTTCCACTACCGCGTCTTCGACGGCGAACTCTACTCGGCAGACACCACGGTCACCATCACCGTCACGCCGATAAACGACGCACCGGTCTCGGCCGACGACACGGCCACCTGCGCCGAGGACACCTTCGCCGCCTTCAACGTGCTCGACAACGACACGGACGCCGATCCGATGGATACCCTCACCGCTCAGGTGTGGAGTCCTCCGGACCACGGCACGGTGGCGATGGCCTCCAGCGGCGAGACCACCTACACGCCGGATGCCGACTGGTTCGGCACCGACACCTTCATCTACCGCACATACGACGGCACCGAGTACTCCTCGCTCGCGATGGTGAGCATCCAGGTGACCTCGGTCAACGACACGCCGACCGTCACTGCCGACGCATACTCGACCACCGAGTCCACCACGCTCACCGTGGACGCTCCCGGCGTGCTCGACAACGATAGCGACATCGACGGCGATTCTTTGACCGCCACGCTCACGGCTGACGTCACGAGCGGCACCCTGGCCCTCGCTGCAGACGGTGGGTTCACCTACACGCCTGCCGCCGGCTTCTGGGGGACCGATGCGTTCGGCTATGTGGCGACCGACGGCGAGGCGACCTCCACTCCCACCACCGTCACGATCACGGTCGACGACGTGACGCCGCCCACCACGGTCTCCGACGCCGTGCCCGACTACACCGCTTTCGCACAGATCACGCTCCAGGCCACAGACACGGCCTCCGGAGTGGCAGAGACCTACTACTCGCTTGATGGAGCGTCCGCCGTAGCCTCCACGACCGTCTACACGGACGTGCTCGGCACCCACACCCTCTCATTCTGGTCTGTGGACGTGGCAGGCAACGTGGAGAGCCCGACAGAGGTGACCTTCGACATAGGAGCGGGCGAGACCGCGTACGAGACGATAGCCGGACCGGACCGCTACCGCACAGCGATAGCCGCCTCCAAGAAGGCGTTCCCGAACGGCGCTTCGACCGTCATCGTCGCGACCGGGCAGAACTGGCCCGACGCACTCGGCGGCGCAGCACTCGCCGGCGTCAAGGACGGACCCGTGCTCCTATCGCTCACGGAGTTCCTGCCCTCCAACGTGGCTGCGGAGATACAGCGGCTCGGCGCGACCGATGCCTACGTGCTCGGTGGCACGGGCGCCCTGAGCGCTCGGGTGGAGCAGGACCTGAGAGACCTCGGTCTGACGGTCAAGCGTCTCGGCGGTGCAGACCGTTACGGGACCGCGCGACTCATAGCGCATGAGGTCGTCACATTGCAGGGTTCCGAGTACGACGGTCGAGCATTCATAGGCACCGGTGAAGCGTATGCCGATGCCCTGGCCGCAGGGCCGGCAGCAGCGAAGATGGGCTGGCCGATATATCTCACGCAGCCCGACAGCATCCCGGACCAGACCCTGCGGCACATGGTGGACAACGACGTCGAGCGAGTGGTCGTGCTCGGCGGCACCGGAGCGGTCAGCACGGACGTGAAGATACGTCTCAACCAGACCTTCGGTTCCAGCAACGTCGGACGCCTCCAGGGAGCCACCCGTTACGAGACGTCCATACAGGTCGCGAGTTGGACGGTGGACCATACACCTCTGGTGTGGGACGGCGTGGCGTTCGCCACGGGGAACACCTTCCCGGACGCCCTTGCAGGCGGTCCGATGCAGGCCAAGCTCGGTTCGGTGTTGCTGCTGACGCCGACCGATGCGCTGCCCGACTACACGAGGACGTTCCTGATCGGCAAGCGCGACGACATCGACGAGCTCCGTTACCTCGGTGGCTTGGCTGCGATAAGGCCGTCCGTCCGAGCGGAGATCGCGTCAGCGCTCAGATAGCACAGAGTAGGTGTGACGCAACGGCTGAAGGGGTCTCTTCGGAGGCCCCTTCTTCATCTGCTCATCCATGTCGCGCACGCGACAGCCAGGAAGCGAGTCGGCCACGCGTCTACCTCAAGACCTCCAGCAAGCGCTCGCGCATGACCTCTTCGGGGTACTCTTCGAGCATCTCCCTGAAGCGCTCGAAGAGCCATCTCCGTCTCTGCTCCATGTCGGCTAGGACCGCCTGTGTCGCCGACCCATCGAAGCCCGCTGCCTCGAGCGCACCCGAAACATCCAGCGCGCGCACGTACTCCGCGAAGACGTCGAGGTCGTGCATCTCGCCCAGCGTGTCCTGCAGGTCCACGAGGATGTGGTGCAGGTCGTCGAAGGCCGGGGTGAAGCACGGAGCGAACGTCTCTGTCGCATAGCGCAGGTGCTTGCATGCCACGCGCATGGCGTGATGCTCCGATGCCGCATCCGCCTCGAGCGCAGCAGGCAGATGTCCGTAGACCTCCCCCAGACGCTCCTCCAGCGTGGTGCGTGCAAGGTCGGTGAAGGAGAGCGTGCCTACCTTCGGGTCCTCGATGGCATCGCATGCCCTCTCGAACTCCTCACGCAGAGAGGGCAGGTCGAGAGCGCTCAACCTCTGCCGCATGAGCACGATGGCCTCTTCGCGCTCTTCACGCTTGCGCTCGAGCAGGTAGGAGGAGATCAGGCATACGCTGCCGCTCGACCCCTCCTCGGCGAGCCTTGCGAAATACTCCAGGAAGACGTCCGCGTCGCGGACGGGCCCCAACGCCTTTGTGACGCGTTTGGCCATCTTCCGGAAGACCTTCCAGACGTGGCGGTCGAGGACGGGCATGAAGACGTCGATCGCCTCTCGCAGGCGTCTCGAAGCGACCCGCATGTCGTGGACGGCGTCAGCGTCCTTCCCCGAGACGGCAGCATGCTCCAGGGCGAAGACCGGCCGTGACTTCGCAAGCAGGACGAGTCGCGCCGCTGCAGGCGCCGACATCCCGGCGCTGACCCCGGATATCTCATACCGCTCGCGTCGCACTCCTGCGGCCTCCTCGCGTCGAAGACGCTCACTCGGACTCATCAGTGGTGTACCCGCTGCAGAGAGTGGGGAAAACGAAGGGCCGCTCAAGGCGGCCCGTAGGATGCGGTTGGTGCCCCCAGGGAAATTCGAATTCCCGTCTCCGCCTTGAGAGGGCGGTGTCCTTGGCCACTAGACGATGGGGGCGACCGCATCAGTCTTACGCAACTGGAAGACTGATACAAGAGGATACATGAGGTGTCAACGCACGGGCCTGCTCGCGCGCACGTGCGAGCAGGCCCGGTCGGTATCGTGGTGCCCCCAGCGGGATTCGAACCCGCGCTACCACCTTGAAAGGGTGGTGACCTAGGCCGCTAGTCGATGGGGGCCTGACATGCTGTGGTGGGCCGTGCAGGTCTCGAACCTGCGACCTTGGGATTAAAAGTCCCCTGCTCTGCCAACTGAGCTAACGGCCCATGAGGTACACGACGCTTCGCCTCTCAGGTTCCACCCTTCAAGGCACCGCGTAGTCTAGCGTCAGGCCCGTGACCGGTCAAACCCCGGCCCTGCCGAAGAAAGCGGCATGCAGCCAGCACGAACAGGAAATGATACCGTAGACACGGTGGAGATCGCCCGGAGGGGCAGAAGGAGACCGGGCGGCGAGGCTATGGAGGCCCCGGAAAGATGCGGAGACTCATCTTGGTCTCGAACAGGCTTCCCGTCTCTATCGAGAAGCGCAAGGGCGAGATCACGTTCAAAGGCAGCGTCGGAGGCGTGGCCACCGGCCTGGGCTCTTATCACGACACGCACGAGAGTCTGTGGGTGGGATGGGCCGACCTCCCCGGTTCTGTGGCGAGCGAGGAGGAGAAGGCCGAGATAGCCGCCGCTCTTCGCAAAGAGCATCAGTGCATACCCGTCTTCCTGCCGAAAGACGTGGTCCG
>CAYWAF010000039.1:0-14408 GCA_964456355.1 uncultured Eubacteriales bacterium
GGACGAGCATCAGAAAGACGCAGGGCCGACAGGGAACGCCGCCAGCGGCAACAACGGATGGTGGCTCGCCTCAAGGTGGCTGGCGTGGTACTCCTTCTGGCAGCACTCGTTGCCGGCGGGGTGGCGATATATCACTCCTCACTGTTCTCGATAGAGAAGGTCGAGGTCTCCGGCGTCGAGGCCATGAGCCAGGAGAGGGTGCTGGAGATCGCAGCCGTTCCTCCGGACGCCACTCTGCTGCGTTTTCCCGGCAAGGAGATCGAGCAGAGGCTGGAAGCCGATCCGTGGATAGCAGATGCCACTGTCACCAGGGATTTCCCGAACACCATGAGGATACAGGTGGTCGAGCGCTCCCCACTCGCGTATGTGGATCTGGGTGGCGAGAGCTTCTGGGTGGTGGACAGGAGCGGCATATTCCTTGCAGAGCAGACACCGGATGCATCCTCTACACTCGTGGTGATCCGTGATGTGGAAGGTCTTGAGCCGCAACTGGGGACGAGGACCGATTCGACGATCCTCAAGAACGCTCTTGCCGTCTACGAAGGAATCGGGCCAGACCTCCGCGAGATGGTGCGTGCGGTCTCGGCTCCATCCGTGGACAAGACCACGCTCATCACGAACGATGATGTCGAGATACTCATCGGCTCTGCCGAGGACATCGAGAAGAAAGGGCAAGTCGCCCTGCAGATCCTCGAAGAGAACGAGGGCGTGGTGGTATACATCAACGTACGCACGGTAGACAGGCCGACTTGGCGGAGCATAGAGGAGTGAAGGCGGACACGTGACTCGCGAAAAGGCACATATCGGTCCTTGCAAGGTGCTTGCTGTGCTGCTCTTGGTCGCAAGCGTCTCGCTGATCTTCACCTCACGGGCTTTCGCCTTGGAGGTCAGGTCATCAGCGACCGATCATCTGCAGACGGTCGACATACAGGTGAAGATGGCCGCAGACGATTCCACCGGTACGGTGATGCTTCTCGTGGACGGCACGGTGGTCGACGTCCGTCCGGGCATGCCAGGTCAGACCATCGACTTCGGCAAGTTGGCCTTGGGCCTCGGCTCTCACAAGGTCCGAGCCGATCTTCGCGGGGGGAGTGCCAACACCCTATCGGCTGCCATCACGGTGCGGGTATGGGCCAAGCCACTGCCGGCTCGGTTGGTCAGGCCGGTACGGTATGCTGCCCAGAGAGCTCCTGTGGCTGTGCGTGTGGGCCCAGCGACGACCCTTCTACAGATGCGCGTGAACGGCAGGGTCGTGCACACCCGCATGGTGCGGCCCGGCACCCTGGTGAGCATGGCAGCCCTGAATCTGGCACCGGGCGTCAACACGATCGAACTCGTTGCCAGCAACCCTGTCGCATCCACGACTTCCCGGTTCTCTGTCCGCCGCTTGGATTTCCCTTGGCCCACATGCATCATCATCGACAAATCCGAGCGTAGGCTCTACTGGGTTAAGGATGGGGTCCTGGTCAAGGTCTATCCGGTGGCCATCGGGAAGCCTCATACGCCCACCCCGGAGCGCATCTGGAGGATCGGCGCGAAATATCACTCGAACCCGAGGGGCGTCTTCGGTCCCAGGAAGATGCGCCTGTATCGAAAGACTGCGCACGGCTATCAGTACTCCTCCTACCTCATCCATGGCACCAACCAGGAGTGGGTGATCGGGACGATGGCCTCGCACGGGTGCATTCGCATGTACAACCGGGACGTGTTGGAACTCTATCCTCAAGTCCCCATCGGTACGATGGTCATGACACGCAGATGACGACGTAGTGCGCCGGTGCTCCTTGTCCACCTGTAGCGTCTTTTTGTCATCCCGCCCGTTCGAGATCTCCGGCGGCCTGCAGGCACCTTACGGGGACGGGCATATCTCATGCCCGCAAACTTTTTGAACGAATTCTTGCAAATCACTTGCGATTCGTATAACGTTTATGCGAAGATTTACCGTTATTGTTGTATTCTAACCGTCAACTTGAGGTTGAGACTGTCCCTCGGGAGGGGACACGGCAGGGAGGGAACCCATGCTGGAAACGGGTGCTAACTACCTTGCGGTGATCAAAGTCGTGGGCATCGGGGGCGGCGGCACCAACGCCGTCAACCGCATGGTGGAGGCGGGTGTGAAGGGTGTCGAGTTCATCGCCATAAACACCGACGCCCAGGCGCTTCTCATGTCCGATGCCGATTACAAGGTGCACATAGGCGTGAATCTCACCAAAGGGCTCGGCGCAGGTGCCGATCCCGATGTGGGCCTGCAGGCGGCCGAAGAGAACCGCAACGAGATCAAGGAAGCCCTTCAAGGGGCGGACATGGTCTTCATCACCGCGGGTGAAGGTGGAGGCACCGGGACAGGTGCCGCACCGGTCATCGCGGAGATAGCCAAAGAGGAGATCGGAGCCTTGACTGTGGCCGTGGTGACACGGCCTTTCGCTTTCGAGGGGCGCAAGCGTGCCCTTCAAGCTGAGGAGGGTGTCAACAACCTCAAGGACAAGGTGGACACTCTGATCGTGATACCGAACGACCGCTTGCTCCAGGTGGCCGAGAAGAAGACGTCGATCCTGGATGCTTTCCGCATCGCTGACGACATACTGCGTCAAGGTACGCAGGGGATCACCGACCTGATAACGGTGCCCGGTCTCATCAACCTCGACTTCGCAGACGTCCGCACGGTCATGCAGGATGCCGGTTCCGCGCTGATGGGCATCGGTGTCGCTGCCGGAGACAACCGGGCCCACGATGCGGCTCAAGCAGCCATCTCCAGCCCGCTCCTCGAGTCCAGCATCGAAGGGGCTCACGGGGTCTTGCTCTCGATCTCAGGCGGCTCGGACCTCGGCTTGTTCGAGGTCAACGAAGCAGCGGAAGTGGTGGCCTCTGCAGGTCATCCGGACGCGAACATAATCTTCGGTGCCGTCATAGACGATTCGATGATGGACCAGATACGCGTGACCGTCATCGCTACCGGCTTCGAAGGTCGCAAGCGTCAAGAGTCACTCGAGTTCGGCGCTACCGAAGAAAGCCAGGGCACATCGCTGCCGGCGTTCGAGCCTCTTGCCGATGAGGACCTGGATATACCGGCGTTCCTCAAGAAGCGCACGTTCTAAGAAGGGGGGAGAAGCTCAAGCGCCTCCAAGCCACTCTGACAGGTTTGACCCGGGTGTGTCGGCGGAACTTCCCCGCTGCATCCGGGTCTACTTCTATCCGGATGTGCCGGGTGCGTCAGGTGGGAGAGGTGCTTGCGGTCGGGGGAGTGGCGCGAGACCGGGCATGCCGTAAGCTTTTGCTGCGTACTGTCCGTAGAGATGCGCAGACATCACCATCATCAGGTAGTACGCGACCCCGGCCACGAACATCCCGGCCAATGTGCCCACGAACGGCAAAAAGGACAGGGCTCCCATCGCGACCCCGATCAGAGTCCCGGCGGCCATCCCTAGGACGATGGTCATTCCCAATGCGGTGAAATACTCTGCAGCGTTGTCCCTGATCTTTCCCCAGACCTCGGAGACCTCGAAGAACGCACTGAACGACTCGCTCATGGCGTAGTGCACCACGAGCGCACCTACGAACACGTACGCAGCTATGAGGTAGATGGCTGCCATCGCATACACGAAGCACATCGACCCCAGTGCTGCCATCATCGCCGTGCCGCTCTCTGAGAAGATCGCCGGTATGAAAGGGAAGATGCCGACTGCTATCAGGAATATCCCGGGCAGTGCATACACGAGGGCACCTATTCCCACGAGTAGTCCTCGGACCCAATAACGCCCGAACTGGCTCCAATCCGGCAACGGTAGCTCACGTCCGTTGGCGACCCATCTCATGTAGTCGAGGGAGTAGCCCGCCAGAACAAGGCCGAGGAAGGGGACCAGGTACCAGACTCCGGCCAACACGGCGCGGTCCATCCATTCGGGATCTCTGAACGGGACTCCTATGGCTCGTCCTATGTCCATCTCTCTCCTCTCGCAAGGGGACATGCAAGAAAGAAAGCCCGCCGACGACCGTGCGCCGGCGGGCTTTCATAGGCCGTGGCTCTAATCCTGGCCACCGCCCTCCGGCGGTGCCGGTGGTGCGGGTGGCGTCGCAGGGGGCTCCTGTGGAGGAGCCGCAGGCGGCTGTGCCTGTGGAGGTGCTGCCGGCGGCTGGGATGTCGGCCCTGGAGGCGGAGGTGGGGGAGCTGCAGGTTGTGTAGGAGGTGCAGCTTGTGGAGCCGCTCCCGGCTGCTGCTGTGCCCACGGGGGTTTCACGGTACCCCTCTTCACCTTCTTGTAGACCATGAAGTAATAGATGGCCGCTGTGATCCAGCCGAAGACGATGATCAGCACTATCCAGAGGACCTTGCTGCCGGCTCCGGGCGGGTACTCGTACTCCTGGCGCGCTATCGCGTCGACCAGCATCCATACCCAAAGGACAGTAAGCGCGATGCCGAGCAGGATGAAGATGCCGTAGCATCCGCAGAAGAGGAAACTGAATCCTGCCCCTGCGGCATCGTCGTAATACTGTGCATATGCCGGAGCTGCTGTGAGCAGAGTGATCATGCCGGCAGAGAGCGTGGCGAACGTCTTCAATGACCGCTTCATCACGTCACCCCCTCCCTGCTAGCAGTCGATTGGATCCGCTGAAGACATACGAACCGAAGCGGAACGATGTCCAAGATAAGTTTGCCCCATCCGACCGATGATTACCATTGCTATTTACATCGAGTTGTATGCTGATGCCTACGGAGCGAGAGGAACGACGCATGCCTTCTTTGACGTCCAGGGGTGAGAGCGTCCGTTTTCTGACCGATCCGGACCTCCGTGAACGCTCCGGTGTCATCGTGGCGTTCTCCGAGCGCACGGGTGGGGTCAGTCCCTCTCCGTACGATTCTTTGAACCTCGCCTCACATGTAGGCGACGACCCGGAGCACGTGGATGTCAATCGTGATCTCCTCATGCAGGCTTTGGGCATCGCTGATCTACGGGCCTCGTTGGTCGTCGCCGAGCGGTGGCATGGCTATCCCGTGACCGTCATCGGACAGCCGGATGCCGGACGGGGAGCGTATGCCGGGATGCAAGACGATCGCATTCCCGGAACCGATGCGATGCTGACTTCGACCCCACGCATCCCTCTCATGATGCTTTATGCGGACTGTGTCCCGGTGGTTCTCGTAGAAGAGGCCATGCCAGTCGTATGCGTCGTGCACGCCGGATGGCGGGGAGCGTTGTCAGGCGTGGTCACAAAAGCCGTCGCCAGCCTCTCCGAGCATGTTGCCGTGTCGCCGTCCGGGTTGTCTGCATACATCGGTCCGTCCATCGGAGGCTGCTGTTACGAAGTGGGCGAAGATCTGGCGTCGCTTTTCAGAGGTTCCTTTGATACCATTTCTGCGGCCGAGGGTCGCATCGACCTTGCCATGGCGGTTCATGAACACTTGATCGGAAGTGGACTGAGCGAGGACCGGATCGTACATGCAGGCTTGTGCACGCTGGACAACTCGGACAGGTTCTTCTCGTTCCGTGGACAGGCGGTTACCGGCAGGCATGGAGCCATTGCGGTGATCGAAAAAGGTGTATGAATGCGGAAGCGGCTCGCGCGGCCAATGATCGAGCACTGTGCTGAACATCGCCTGGGAACATCCTTCCGACTGGCCCTGGCTGTCTTGCTCGTATCCGTCCTCCTTCTCCTCGGTGCATGCTCGGATGCGGACGAGAAGGCCTCGGAGCTCATCGTGACCGGTTCGACCACCCTGCTCCCCATAGCAGAGATATCCGGTGAGATGTTCCACGAGAAATACCCGGAGTACAAAGTGCTCGTCTCCGGCCTGGGTTCGTCTGCCGGCATAGAGAGCGTGGCCAAAGGTTCTTCCGACATCGGCACTTCCTCGAGGGACCTCAAAGACTCCGAGATGGACCTCGGGCTCTACGACACGCCCGTGGCGATAGATGCGATAGCCGTGATCGTCAACCCGGACAACCCCATAGACGATCTCACCACCGAGCAGGTGCAAGACCTTTTCTCCGGAAAGATCCAGAACTGGTCCGAGTTGGGCGGGAAGGATTATCGCGTCGGGCTCGTGAACCGTGACGAGGCCTCCGGAACCCGCGAGGCCTTCTCGAAGATAGTGATGCAAGGCGAGTCCTTCGACAGGCGGGCTGCGGTGCTTCCCGGGACGGGGCAGGTCCGCTCGGTCGTCGCACAGGCACCCGGTGCCGTCGGCTACATCTCCCTGGGTTTCGTCACCGATGAGGTCAAGGCCGTTGCGATAGACGGCGTCGAGCCTTCGGTGGACACCGTGTTGGACGGCTCGTATCCCGTTCAGCGGACTCTTCACTTCTTCACGGTGGGCGAACCGCAAGGCCTGGCGAAGAAATACATAGATTTCGTCCTGTCCGACGAAGTCCAGGAAAGCATCGTGCGTGAGGCAGGATTCCTGCCCATATCCAGCGGGAGTGACCAGTGAGTCCTTCTCTCCGAGACGATCACGACAAGGTCACGAGCCGTCCTGAGGAGACTCCTGCCACCGCCTCGGACCACACCACCAGTTCTTTGCAACGCATATCCCGCGCCACCTACCTCAAGGAGGCGGGGCTGAAGAACCTCTTCCTGGCATGCGCTTTCGTGGCGGTGGCAGGGGTCGTGCTCATATTCGCCTTCGTCGGCTGGCGAGGCTGGCCGGCGTTCGTCGAGGTGGGGCCGCTCAACTTCTTGTTCGGGTCGGACTGGAGCCCCAGCGAAGGCAGCTTCGGCATCCTTCCGCTCATCTACGGCTCCGTGGTCATCATGTTGGGCGCTCTGGCGTTGGGGACCCCTCTGGCCGTGGGGACGGCCATCTTCCTCTCTGAGATCGCCTCGCCCAGGATGAGGAGCATCATCCGGCCTGCGGTGGAATTGCTCGCTGGCATACCATCGGTCATCTACGGTTTCTTCGGTCTGCTCATCTTGCGGCCTGTGGTGGCGCGGGTGAGCGGTGGTCTCGGCTTCGGCCCGATAACAGGGTGGCTCATCCTCGCGATAATGATCGTTCCCACCATCGCCACTCTCTCCGAGGATGCCCTGCACTCGATCCCGGGAGGGATACGGGAAGCGAGTTATTCGATGGGGGCGACCCGCTGGCAGACCATATACAAGGTCTTGGTGCCTGCCGCGAAGATAGGGATCATGGATGCGGTGATACTCGGGATGGGACGGGCGATAGGCGAGACCATGGCGGTCTTGATGGTCGTCGGCAACGCTCCCGTGATCCCGGAGAACATAAGCGAGCCGATGGCCACTCTGACCACCCAGATAGTCATGGACATGCCTTACGCCACGGACCTGCACCGCACCTCTCTCTTCGGGATGGCCATCATCCTGTTCGCCGTATCGATGACACTGGTCGCGCTCGTGCGCATGATGAGCAGGTTCCAGACCTCGATCGAGGCGAGACGATGAACAAGACCGTCACCAATGCGATAGCCATCACGCTGTTGTGGATCGCCGCGCTCACCACGGTGGTGATCCTGTTTGCCGTGATCCTCTACATCTTCGTCAACGGGATATCCTCGATAAGCCTCGAGTTCATCTTCACATGGCCTCAGGGCGTGAACTCCGAGGGCGGCATCTGGCCGACGATCGTGTCCACGCTGTACGTGACTTTCCTGGCCATGGTCATCGTCACACCGATAGCGATCCTCGCAGCGGTCTACCTGGCCGAATACGCGGTCCAGGGCAAGATGGTCGCTGCGATAAGGTTCGCCGCCGATTCGCTTGCGAGCGTGCCCTCCATCGTCATGGGCCTGTTCGGGTTGGCGCTGTTCGTGGAGACGATGGGAATCGGCTTCTCCATGCTCTCCGCTGCGCTAGCACTCTCTTTCCTCATGTTGCCGATAGTCATGCGCACGACCGAGGAGGCCATCCGCGCCGTTCCCAAGTACATCCGCTGGGGTTCCTACGGTCTGGGTGCCACGAAGTGGCAGACGGTCAAGCGGACCGTCCTTCCTGCGGCAGCACCGAGGATAGTCACGGGGGTCATCCTGGCCACGGGACGGGCTGTGGGCGAGACGGCGGTCGTCATCTACACCATGGGTCAGGCGATCAACCTACCCATCACGCCGCTGGACTCAGGCCGGCCCATGACGGTGCACCTGTATCTTCTCGCCATGGAGGGGATCAACCTCAAAGCCGCTTATGGGACGGCACTCCTCCTGATGGTACTCATACTCGTGTTCAACCTGAGCGCTCGCTACTTCTTGCGCCGGAGCAGTAAGAGGATGTGAAACGGATGACCGAGGCACGCGACGTGACAGAGAGTCCTTATACCCCGCCCGATGGTGAGGACAAGATATACGTCAAGGACCTGGACTTCTACTACGGGGACTTCCAGGCGCTAGCCGGGATAGAGGTCGGCATAAAGAAACATGCCGTCACGGCCTTCATCGGGCCGTCAGGGTGTGGGAAGTCTACCTTCCTGCGCTGCTTCAACCGCATGAACGACCTCATACCGGGGACCCGCTTGGAGGGTACCATCACTCTCGACGGGCAGGATATCTACGCGCCGGGCGTGGATCCCGTTGACTTGAGACGTCGCATCGGGATGATCTTCCAGCAACCCAACCCGTTCCCGATGTCGATCTACGACAACGTCGCTTTCGGGCCGCGGCTGCACGGCATCAGGAAGAAAGCCGAACTGGACGACATCGTTCGCACATCGCTCGACCGGGCGAACCTCTGGAAAGAGGTCAAGGACATCCTCGATAGGGGAGGGCTGACCCTTTCCGGCGGACAGCAGCAGCGTCTGTGCATAGCGCGAGTGCTGGCAGTGGAGCCGGAGGTGATGTTGATGGACGAACCGTGTTCGGCCATCGACCCCACCTCCGTTCAGAAGATCGAGGACCTGATGGGCGAGTTGGTGGACAGGATCACCATCGTGATCGTGACCCACAACATGCAGCAAGCAGCACGCGTGAGCGAGTTCACCGCTTTCTTCCTGCAGGAAGTCGCTGGTGAACCTGCGGAATTGGTGGAGTACGACAGGACATCGAACCTGTTCACCTCCCCGAAGGACAGAAGGACTGAGGATTACATAACGGGGCGCTTCGGATAAGGTGGTCCGACCATCGGTGCGTGCGGCTGCACCCCGGTAGGAGCGGCGTATAATCGCAACTGGACGAGGGTAGAGGGAGTCGAGGAGCATGCGCGAAGGATTCAGACAGGAACTCAAGGCATTGAAGGCCGAGGTGACCTCCATCCTCGCCGACGTGGGGCAGTTCACGCGCAAGGCAGTCACTTCGTTGGTGGAGGGTGACGCGGATCTGGCCGAAGAGGTCATCTTGGGCGACGACGACTTCGACATACGTTGCCTGGGCATCGAGGAACACAGCCTGGAGATGATAGCCACTCAGGCTCCCGTCGCTCGCGACCTGCGCCTTCTCTATTCGCTCATATACATGGCCCTCCACATGGAGCGCATGGCCGACCTTGCGGTCAACATCGCCAAAGCGGCGAAGCGCACCGCGAAGAGGAAGGGTCCCCAGACCCTCTACGACCTCATCCAGGCTCAAGGCAACCTGGTCTACAGGGTCTTGGACGCGACACGCGAGGCCTTCGAGAAATCCGACCTCGAGTTGGCGCATAAACTCCAGGAACTCGACGAGCCTATCGACAACCTCTACAAGCAGTTCTTCCGTGAACTGGCCCGACTGCAGGACGAGGAGGACATCGAGTGGGCCTCCTCGATGGTGATGGCCTCGCGTTATCTCGAGCGAATCGCTGACAACGCCGTGGACATCGGCGAGAGGATCGCATACTTGATCACCGGCGAGTTCGAACCCGCCGGACCTGCTGAAGAGGGGTAGGCCACTTACAGTTGAACCAGGTAGCGGTTGGATACGAGGCGGTCCGCCGCAATATCGCGGATGCCGCTGATTGTGCCGGGCGTTCCCCGGACTCGATAAGGATCGTGGCCGTCACGAAGTATGTGGGCGTGCCCGAGATAGCCGAGGCTCTGGACGCCGGCATCATGGACTTCGGCGAGAACAGGGTCCAGGAGTTCTTGGGCAAGTTCGGCCTGTTTCCGGATGTGCGTTGGCACTTCATCGGTTCTTTGCAGACGAACAAGGTGAAAGACGTGGTCGGCAAGGCGTACCTCATACACTCGGTCGACCGTCTCAAACTCCTGCACCATATAGAACAGCGCGCTGCAGAGGCAGGGGTCGTGCAGCCCATCCTCTTCCAGGTCAACGTCTCCGGCGAGGAGAGCAAGCACGGCTTCTTGCCCAGGGACGTCCCGGATGCTCTTACGGAGGCTGTGCAGATGGAGAACGTCGAGGTGCGCGGTCTGATGACGATGGCTCCGTACCAGCGTCCCGAAGACGTGCGATGGGTCTTCCGGGAACTGCGCGAACTGCGCGATTCTCTCCGCACCGAGGGTCCGAATGGGGTAGAGTTAAGTGAGCTCTCGATGGGGATGTCCAACGACTATCGAGTGGCGGTCGAAGAGGGTGCGACCATCGTCCGCGTAGGCAGGGCTATCTTCGGTGGATAGCCCCGGGACAACGAGGAGACCGACGTGAGTCTGTGGCACGACATCAAGGTGCGCCTCGGCCTGGAAGAGGAGTGGGACGAGGAGTACGAGACCGAAGAGTACTACGACGAGGAGTACGAGCCTGACGATTCCGGCGATGACGATTTCTACGGTCGTAGCGTCTACGAATCTCCCTATGCCGACCGCTCGGCGTCCGTCCGTCGTCTCGACCGCGGGCCGGACCTGGAACGGGCCAAGCGTGCGAAGGGGCGGGACGTGTTGCGTGAGGCACCTCCAGCGGAAGTGACTCCGATGACCCCGCACGTGAAGATGCACATCGTCGAGCCTAAGAGTTACAACGAGGTCAAGGGCATAGCGGACCGCTACAAGCAGGGCACGCCCGTGATAATGAACATGACGATGACCTCTCCGGACGTCGCGAAGAGGCTTCTCGATTTCGCCGCAGGGCTGACGTATGGCATGGACGGCGGACTCGACAAGATATCGGACCGGGTGTTCATGCTCACTCCGGCCAACGTCGACGTCTCCGCCGGAGACTTCAGGCACCTGAAAGAAAAGGGCCTGTTCACGCTGGAGTGACATCATGACGCATGCACAGTTCGAGTTCGCCGGCACCCTTGCGGTGATCGGCGGAGGCAGGATGGGGGAGGCCATCGTCTCGGGCCTTCTGGCATCGGGGGCGCTGTCTCCGGACGCCGTTCTCGTGGCTGAGCCTGTCTCTGACCGACGCAAGGTACTCGAGGTCGAGTACGGCGTCACCTGTTTCGCGGATGCGGCCGAAGCGGCCGGAAGAGCGGATCTGGTCTTGCTTGCAGTCAAACCGCAGGTCATCGACGATGTCGTCCCGACACTCGCTGACAGCGTCGGAGGCACGCTCGTCGTGAGCATCGCCGCTGGGATCACCACTGCCAGACTGGAGGCCATGCTGCCTCCGGACACTCCGGTCGTGCGGGTGATGCCCAACACTCCTGCGATGGTGGGAGAAGGCATGAGTCTCGTGAGCGGGGGAGCTGCCGCGACCCAAGAGCAGGTGGACCTGGTGCGCGAACTCTTCGACCTGTTGGGGAAAGCGGTCATCGTCGACGAGGCGCTACAGAACGCAGGTACGGCCATCTCGGGGTCGGGGCCGGCCTATTTCGCGATGTTCGTCGATTCGTTGGCTCGTGCCGGTGCAGAACAGGGACTCCCGTACGAGGTCGCGTTGGAGCTGGCGATACAGACCATGCGTGGCACGGCGGATCTCTTGGAGGAGCGCGGGATGACACCAGAAGAACTCGTCACGGCCGTATCCAGTCCCGGTGGGACTACCGTGGCTGCGTTAGGCGTCTTCCGCGAAGCGGACTTCGACGAGACCGTGCGCTCTGCCGTAGAGGCAGCCGTCCGACGCGCTAAGGAGCTGGGTGCATGAGCCTGCTGTACATAGCCGACCGCCTCATACTCTTCTACGGTTATCTGATTTTCGGATATGTCATCCTGTCATGGTTCGCTGGCCGCGGAGGTACCGTCTACGAGATATACAAGGCGTTGGGTACGATAGTAGAACCCTACGTCGGTCTGTTCCGAAGGTTCATACCGATGGCGGCTGTAGGAGGGGCGGGACTGGACTTCTCACCCCTGGTAGCATGGTTCGTACTCGAGTTCGTGATCAGGAGGCTCCTCCTTTGGGGCCTCATCGCTCCGGCGGTGATGTGACTCTCAGCACGACGGGAAGGTTGGGTTCGATATGAAGTTGACACCTCTCGACATACACCACAAGGAGTTCAGGCACTCCATACGTGGCTATAGCGAAGAAGAGGTCGACCAGTTCTTGGACGAGGTGGCCGACGAGTTCGAGCGTCTCTTCAAGGAGAACATCGACAAGTCGGAGAAGCTCGAGGCAGCCGAGCAGAAGCTGCGCGAATACCAGCAGCAGGAAGAGACGATCCGCAACACGATGGTCGCAGCGCAGCGTTCCGCCGAGGAGATCGTCTCCAAAGCGCGCGAGGAGGCCGAGACTATCCTGCGTGACGCTGAGGTCAAGGCCAAAGAGATCATCCACAACGCCCTGCAACAGAAGCAGAAGGTGCAGAACGAACTCATCCGCATCAAGCAGGCAGAAGAGGAGTTCCGCGCGCGCTTCCGTCAACTGCTCGAGGGTCATGTCAGTCAACTGTCCGAGGTGAAACTCCCCGATGACGTGACAGTGATGATGGGTCAGACCGACGAAGGTGTGGTCGGAGCGGTCGAGGTCGCCACCCAACAGGCGGCGGATGCCGTGGCCGAGGTCGCCGACGCCGCTGAGGTCAGAGCTGCCGAGGGCGTACCCGAACAGCCGACTCCCGAACCTCCAACATCACCGGAGGCCGCGCCCGCCGAGGCAGCGCCTGTGGAGCAGCAGGAACTGCCGTCCGAACCTCCGGACGCGGGCTTCGTGACCGGCGTCATCCTCGGCGAGACCGAGCCTCCTGAGGTGGCTGTCGAAGAGCCGGACCTCGACATCGAGGCGCCGGAGTTCGATCCGGCCTCCCTTTCTTCCTTCGGCGATCGCGAGGACGACATCGACATCGAGGAGATCGATTAGGCGCGGTCGGACCATACCGAGCGCCATGACAAACGTCCGTCTTGCGGTCCGTGTGACGCCCAAGGCCTCTCGTGACGAGGTGGCCGGATGGCATGGGCGTGAGTTATCGGTACGCGTGACCTCACCGCCCGAAAAAGGCAAGGCGAACGCGGCCGTCTGCAAGACGATAGCCGAAGCACTGGGCGTGCCGAAGAGTGCCGTGAAAGTCATGCGTGGGGAGACGTCCCGCCACAAGCAGCTGTCGATCGAAGGCGTGGATGAGGCACGTCTTGTCGAAGTGTTCGGCGTTTCTCCTGAAGGATCGGCATGATGAAGCGTCTGCCGATAATGGTGATCCTCCATGCCGCACACGACTCGTTGACCGTGCGCATGCCGGCAGCAAGGAACCGTTGGCTCATCTTCCTCGGTTTCGCAGTGGGCATCCCTTGGATCCTGTTGATGATCGGTGGGACCGCTGCGGCCGTGGTACTCGCACCGGACGAGATGAGACGTAACGTGATATTGGGGTCGTTCATCTTCCACGTCCTCATCATCCTTCTGCATGTCTTGGCTGTAGCGAGTGTGTGGTTCGCCTTCTACAGCTTGAATGGTACGGAGACGCTGGAGATCACTCCCGACAGAGTGCTGCTGCGCAGGAAGGCTATGGGTATCTCCATACCGATCAAGGCAGGGAGGACCACTTACGACAAAGTGGAGCTCCTGGATACCTCGGTCGCACCCGGTGCCGTTCCTCATCCGCAGATAGAGTTGCGTGCAGGACACTCGGCGTTGAGGTTCGCTGCCGGCATCACGCGCCTGGAAGCCGAGGAGCTGCGCACGCTCATCAAGGCTACTCTCAGGGGTATGGGCGGTGTCGATGTGTCCGGGGCGGATGCCTCCGGTACGTCTGCATCTTCCTAATAGGCGTCTGCTCCGGTTAGACGGGGGTAGCCCTTGGATGATGCGATGAGCATGGAAGTCATCGGGCTATCCGGACTGCTGGAGTAGCTTTTGGGTAGGACTCTGACTTCCTGTGATAAGTTGACGGTATCCTGGGATTTTCGCCTTTCGAGGGAGAGGTAGAGATGCTGCACGATGCCAGCCGTTCATACGTGGACCACGGTCTTGTCCGCTGCTAAGACAAGCAGCGAGTTTCCGGCGCTTCTAGACTCGGTCGACTCGCAGGTCTCTGTCGGAAGATCGCGAGTCGAGACGACACCGTCCGGCATACGTTTCGTGGCCCGACGAGGTACATCGTCCTGAGTCCTGGAGTCATGATCCTGGCGGCTGTGATTCCTGTTGCTGCGTCCGGCACGTCGCTCGACATGCCATATGTGCTGCTCGCGGTGGGTCTGGGAGCACTCGTGTCGGATGCTGTCA
>CAYWAF010000040.1:0-14079 GCA_964456355.1 uncultured Eubacteriales bacterium
TTCATGGGAGAGACGGTGAGCTGCTCGAACGTGCCCTGCTCCCTCTCGCGGACCAGCGTCACTGCAGTCTGCTGCACGGTCACGGTCATGATGATGACGACCATGAGCCCCGGGACCAGGAAGTCCGCCGAGCGACGCTCGGGGTTGTACCAGGTGCGCGTGTAAAGGTCCGTCCCACCGGACCTTCCCGGGTCGATGCCGTGACGCTCCAGGTAGTCGATGGTCACCTCGGCATCCAACAGGGTGGTGAGGGCTATGGAGTACGCCTTCGCGAACTGAGCGGTGTTCGGCGCCGACCCGTCGATGAAGACGGCCACCTCACCCGGCTCGTCACGGGCTATGTCATGGCCGAACCCCGGCTTCACCACCACGGCTACGGCTGCCTTCGAATCCACGAATGCCTCGTCGATCTCGTCGAGGGAGTCTATCCGTCCCGTCACGTTGAAGAAGTCCGAGGCCTCGAAGCTCTCCACGAACTCACGGCTGGCAGCGGTCTTGTCGCCGTCCAGTATCACCGTGGGCACGTTGGTGACGTCGAAGCTTATCGCGTATGCGAACAGAAGGAGCTCGACTATCGGGATGACGAGGACGAGCATGAGTATCCGCGGGTCACGGCGGATGTGCACGAACTCCTTGGCGCCTATCGCCCAGATGCGCTTGAAGGAGGCCTTCACGACGGCTCCTCCTCGTCAGGCTCGGAGACGGCATCTTCCTTGGGGCCGTCTTCTACGGCACCGTCTTCCGCGGGCTCGTCAGACTCCTCGTCTTCTGCCGTTTCTTCTGCGCGCCGCCGCTCGTCTTCGAGCAGCGCCTGTTCTGCCACGTAGGCGAAGGCGACCTCCATGCTTGAGCGGTCTTCTGCCGATCTCAGGAACTCGGCAGGTACGGAGGCCTTTATGTCATCGGGCGTGTCGACCAGGCGGAAGCGTCCTCCGTCCATGAACGCCACGCGGGTACAGCGCTCCGCTTCGTCCATGTAAGGGGTGGCGACCAGCACGGTGATGCCCTGGTGGTGCAGTCTGGCGATCATGCGCCAGAACTCACGCCGCGCCACAGGGTCGACGCCGGTGGTCGGCTCGTCGAGCAAGAGCAGCCTAGGCTTGTGCAGCAACGTCACGGCCAGCGACAGCTTCTGCTTCATCCCTCCGGAAAGATGCTCCGCACGGCGCTCGAGGAAATCCAGAAGACCTGCGAACGTGAGCATCTCGTCGATGCGCTCGAAGACCTCGTCCGAGGGCACGCCTCTGAGTCGGGCGAAGAACTCCATGTTCTCCAGCACGGAAAGGTCGGGATAGAGGCTGAAGGACTGTGACATGTAGCCGACGAGCCCACGCACGGGCGAAGGGTCGTCGGTCACGGAGTGGCCGAAGACGTCCGCGTCCCCCTCGCTCGGGGACAGGACGGTCGCAAGCATGCGTATGAGGGTGGACTTCCCGGCTCCGTCAGGACCTATGAGGCCGAAGACCTCGCCCTCGGAGACGCTCAGGTCCACTCCGTCGACTGCGAGGATGTCGGAGCCGAAGCGACGGGTGAGCCCGCATGCTTCGATCGCATAGGATGGCTCTGGGGCGGCAGGCACCGGGGTCTGGATGTTGCCGCTGTCGAGCGTCTCTGTCACTTAGAACTCCACGTCCACCGGCATGCCGGGCTTGAGTTCGCTGCCTATGTTGTCCACGCTCAGTCGCACCTCGTAGACGAGCTTGGTGCGCTGTTCCTCTGTCTCTATGTTGGCCGGGGTGAACTCGGGCTCGGAGGCGACGTAGACCACCGTCCCCTCGAAGGTCCTTGCTGAAGAGTCGCTCGTCACGGAGGCGCGGGCGCCGGTGGAGACCTCGTCGATCCGCTCTTGCGGTATGTAGATGGTCACGTACAGCTCGTCGAGGTTCGCTATCGTCGCCAGTCTCATCCCGGGAGCCGTTATCTCGCCGACACTCGCGTTCACCTGGTCGACCACGCCTTCGGCGGGCGATTTGACCTCGGCATACCCGAGTTGGATCTCTGCCATCGAGAGTGCTGCCTGGGCCTGGTCGACCCTTGCCTGGGCCTGGTCTATCTCCGTCTGAGGCTTTCCTTCGGCCTTCACCTGCTCCAGGGCGGCGCGGGCGGCGTTCAGGGCAGCAGCTGCTTGGTCCACCTGCAGCTGGAGAGTCTGGTCGTTCAGCTTGAACAGCACGGTCCCGGATGCGACCTCTCCGCCTTCGATGGCTAGGACCTCGTCGATCCGCTCTGCGACCATGGCGCTGACGGCGGTGGTCTCGGCCTCTATGGTGCCGCTGCCACCGAGGGTGTCGGCTTTGGTGGTACGCAGTCTGTCACCGTAGCGGTCCCATAGGAACCAGCCACCCACACCGAGCGCGACCAGTGCCAGCACTACGATGACCACGATCACGATGCGCTTCTTCTTGCGCTTCTCCATGACCCCTCCGATTCTTCAGGCTTACGAATCCGTGTTGCCGATGGTCTGGATGGTGACGTCGACGGGAGTGCCCGGTGGTAGGCCCCTGTCTCCGTAGACGACTATCGTCACTTCGAACCCTCGTATCATGTGGATCTCCTTCGTCGCGAAGGTGGTGGGCACGTACTCGTACGAGGTGCCGATCTCAGTCACGGCACCGGAAAGAGTCTCCTCGCCCAGGTAGTCAGCGCCTATCTGCGCGCTGGCCCCGAGAGTGATGCGCTCGCGTTGCTCGCCGGTCACCCAGGTGCGCACGGTCACGGAGGACGAGGGTCGCATGGTGACGGTGGGGGAGCGTGGAGCCAGCACCGTCCCGGGTGGATGGGTCGTGAGGACCATGCCCGATACGGGCGCTCGCAAAGTCGCTCGCTCGAGGTAGGTCTCGGCCATCTCCACCATGATCTTACGCATCTCCACTATGGCTCTGGCTGCCTTCTGTGCGCCTTCGAGCGCAGAGACCACGTCGCTCACCTCTCCGCCGGACTCGCTGAGACGGTCCAGCGCCTGGTTCGCCTCGGCGATCCCCGCATCGACCTTGGCCAGCTGCGCCTCCAGTTCCACCACTTTCTCGGCCGGGTCAGGCGTTCCTGTGGGGACGGGAGTGCCTATCAACTTCCGGGCCGCTTCGAGGTCGATCAGGATGTCCACGCGTTGTTGCTGGAGTTGCGCCACCTGGGTGCTCAAAGCGGAGCGTTGTGACTCGATGTCCTGAAGTCCGCTCGAGGCTTCGTTCAAGGCGGTGCCCAATGCGGCAAGGTCCGCCTCTGCTGCGGCATGGTCGGCCTTCGCCTGCTCGACCTCGGCAGCGAAGAGAGCATCGTCGAAGACTGTGAGCACATCCCCGGCATCCACTTGGTCTCCGGGCTCGACAGGGGTCTGTCGGACCATCAACCATGCGAAGTCGGGCGGCATCCTCTTCGCCGCCCCGTCGTCCGGAGCGAAGGCGACCGGTGTCTCTTCCTGCGAGGAGTCTGCCTGGATATCAGGTTCCGGCTGCGGGATCTGCGGGGCGGACAGTGCTATGGCGTCGTCCACGACGGTGCCGGTGAGCGTGATCGTGGCGGCGTCACGACGGGCACAACCGGAAGCGAGGAGTGCCGCGAGCATGGATGCCGCGAAGAGTGTTCGGAGCAAGCGTGTCATATGACAAGCATCGGTCTCCATCGTCGAGATGTCACTTGAGTGTTCTTCTGCATCCTACCTGCGGCATGGCCGGTGTCAACGCAGCAAGAGGTTGTGAAGTCGAAGCAGCGCATATAGAATACCCGGACGGGTATCACCCACGACCAGGAGAGGAACGGGCATGACGACAGCCGGAACGGAGCATCCCATATCCAGGATGGTGTCTTCTTTATCGAAGAGGCTCACCGTCCTGATCCCCGTGACCATGTTCCTGGGGCTGTGCATAGGAGCCGCTGTCGACCTCTCGCCACTCAAGATGCTCGTCCTGCCGCTCACTGTGTTGATGATCTATCCGATGCTCATCGATTTCCGGCCCATCGAGGCGTTGAAGGTGAGAGACGGTCGCGCAGTCACCGTGGCCATGGCACTCAACTTCGTCATATGGCCCATCCTGTCCTGGGCGTTGGCCCGTCTCTTCTTCAGCAACGAGCCGGGACTGTTCGTGGGATTCCTGCTCATCGGCATATTCCCCACTTCAGGGATGACGATCTCTTGGACCGGCCTTGCGAAGGGGAACGTGCCTGCAGCCGTCAAGATGACCGTCGTGGGACTGATCACCGCGGCGTTCCTGGCCCCTGCCTATCTTCTCGTCCTGGCAGGCACGGTGGTGGATGTGGACGTATGGGCCGTGGCGCGCACGGTGGCAGTGGTCATCTTCCTTCCCATGGCGGTCGGTGTGCTCACGCGTAGGCTGCTCGTGGGGAGGTACGGTGCGGAGACATACAAGAAAGACATCGCGCCGGTCTTGCCCGGACTGTCCACGATAGGGGTTCTGGCGATCGTGTTCCTGGCCATAGGGCTGAAGGCGAAGATGATCCTGGGCAGTCCCGTGCTGTTGTTCCGCGTCGCGCTGCCGCTCCTCCTCTTCTATGCGCTCGCTTTCGCGCTCTCCACCCTGATAGGGCGCATCGCCCTTTGTCGAGGGGATGCGGTCGCGGCAGTCTATGGAAGCGTGATGCGCAACCTGTCGGTGGCACTCGGCATCGCAGTGGCCTCCTTCGGCCCGGAGGCGGCTTTGGTCATCGCTGCGGCATACATGGTCCAAGTGCAGGGTGCTGCATGGTACGTGCACGCATCCCGACCCGTCTTCGCCTCGTCCGAGGAGTGCACATTATCCTCTGCTGCTTGAGCCGTTCCGGGTGCGATGCGGCCCCCTTCCCTGTTCACGGAGGGACAGGTCAGGCATACTACATCGGGCATACATCTCCGACAGATGTTTGTGAGCGCGCTGTCCCGACTCGCCGAGGAGGCCTGAGGGCGCGATGGCCGGCATCGTCTTAGTCGGCGCCCAGTGGGGCGACGAAGGCAAAGGCAAGATCACCGATCTGGTGGCGGACGACTTCGATTACGTCGTGCGCTTCCAGGGTGGCAACAATGCCGGGCATACCGTCATCCACGGTGGGCGTACGCTGAAACTCCACCTGATTCCCTCCGGGATCATGTATCCGCACATCACCCCGGTGATAGGCAACGGGTGTGTCGTGGACCCGAAGGTGCTGGTGGAGGAGATGGACCGTCTGGAAGAGGACGGCCTGACCACGCGTCGCCTCCTCATCAGCTGCAACGCACATCTGATAATGCCGTACCATCGCGATTTGGATGGAGCCAGCGAGCGCAGGCTCGGGAAACTCGAGATAGGCACGACTCGCAGAGGCATCGGTCCTGCTTACATGGACAAGGCCAGCCGCATGGGCCTCAGGGTCCAAGACCTCCAGGACGAACACATCTTCCGCAAGAAACTCGAGGCGGCCCTTCGGGAGAAGAACGACATACTCAAGAAGGTCTACGGCCTGCCCACATACACGGTCGACCAGATAACCGACGAGTACATGGGTTATGCCGAGCGCCTCACACCGCATATCGCGGAGACGTCCTCGATCATCAACCGCGCGCTGGAAGCCGACCAGTGGGTGCTCTTCGAGGGAGCACAGGGCACGCTCCTCGACATCGACCACGGCACCTATCCGTTCGTGACCTCCTCCAGCCCCGTGGCAGGCGGGGCCTGCGTGGGCGTCGGCGTGGGGCCGAGGCGCATAGACCGCGTCTTAGGCATCGCGAAGGCATACATCACGCGAGTGGGCTCGGGCCCGTTCCCGACCGAGTTGGACGATGAGGTGAGCGCGCACCTGATAGAGGTGGGGCACGAATACGGCACCACGACGGGACGCGAGCGCCGTGCTGGCTGGTACGATGCCGTGATCATCAGGTATGCCGTCGAGATCAACGGCCTGACCGACCTCATCATCACCAAGCTGGACGTGCTCTCGGACCTGGAGACCGTGAAGGTGTGCGTGGCCTACGAGTACGAGGGTCACAGGTACAACTCGCTGCCCTGCCATCAGAGCATCTTCCACCATGCCAGGCCCATCTACGAGGAACTCCCCGGATGGAAAGAGGACATCACGGGCTGTCGCACCTTCGAAGAGTTGCCACAGAACGCCCGTGACTACATCAGCTTCATAGAGGACCTTGCCGACGTCCCCGTCTCGATGATCGCCGTAGGGCCGAGTCGGGAGCAGACGATAATGCGCCGTTGGGAGCCACGCCTCTGAACCGTCCCGCACGCTCTTCAGCGGAGCGCCGGAGCACTCCTCCGTCATGCTCCGGCATCCGCTACAATCAACGATGCTGTCCTGATGGAAAACCCGCATTGGGGGTCGTTCATGCGAATCCTTGTCGTTGGCGGCGGAGGCCGCGAACACGCCATCGTAGACGCACTGGTCTCCTCACCTGAGGTGGAGAAGGTCTTTGCTGCTCCGGGCAACGGTGGCACGGCTGCGATAGCCGAGAACGTCTCCATCGACTCCGGGGACGGTGCTGCCGTCGCTGCTTTCGCTGAGGAGAACGGGGTGGACCTCGTGGTCATAGGCCCGGAGGCCCCGCTCGTCTCCGGTGTGGCGGACGCTGTGCGCGATGCAGGCATCGACGCCTTCGGCCCCGGTGCAGCGGGGGCGATGATAGAAGGCTCCAAGACGTTCGCCAAGCGCATCATGGCTGCATGTGACGTTCCCACGGGCTTCTACGGCTCGTTCACGGACGAGGGCGAGGCCATGCTCTACCTGGACGAGGTGGGCGCACCCATCGTGGTCAAGGCCGACGGTCTGGCCGCAGGCAAGGGCGTGACCGTCGCCGAAGACATCGAGACTGCACGCGCTGCCGTCTCCGAGTGTTTCGCTGGCCGCTTCGGCGATGCAGGAGCGACGGTGGTGATAGAGGAGTTCCTGCGCGGTCCCGAATGCTCGATCCTCGTCTTCACCGACGGAGAGACCGTCCTGCCCATGGCGCCCTCCCAGGACCACAAGCGTGCCTGGGAGAACGACGAAGGCCCCAACACCGGAGGGATGGGCGTCTACTCGCCGGTTCCGATAGTCACCGACGAGGAGCACGAGGCGATGATCGCGGTCATGGAGCGTGTCGTCGCACAGATGAGGGCAGAGGGCATCGAGTACCGGGGCGTGCTGTACGGCGGCTTCATACTCACCGCGGACGGGCCCAAGGTCCTCGAGTTCAACGCCAGGTTCGGCGATCCGGAGACGCAGGTGGTCCTGCCGCGGCTGGAGAGCGATCTCGCCGAGGTCATGGTGGCCACCGCACAAGGCCGCCTTTCCGAGGTGAGCCTGGAGTGGAGTCCGCAGTGGGCCGTGTGCGTCGTGCTCGCCAGCGGTGGTTACCCGGGCACTTATGAGACCGGCAAGCCGATATCCGGGGTGGAGAAGGCCGCCGCTCGAGAAGGAGTGACCATCTACCATGCGGGCACCAAGCTGACCGAGGACGGCACGCTTCTTACGGCCGGCGGCCGCGTCCTCAACGTGACCGCACTGGGCGAGGAGTTCTCTTCCGCACGCGAACTCGCCTACGAAGCGGTCGGTGACATCTCCTGGGACGGGATGTATTACCGCAAAGACATCGGCGCCAAGGCCATGCGCGGCCGTAGCGCCTGGGACGAGTAGCCATGCTCTCAGAGCGACTAGTGAGCTCGGTGATGCGGTGGGCCGGGAACCGCTACCTGCGCCTGTCCCCTTATGAAGGACGTCGGCTACCGGACCCGGGCGAGGGTAAGGAGTACCTGCTCTATGTCCACGTGCCGTTCTGCGCCCGGCTCTGTCCGTACTGCTCCTTCAACCGCTTCCCCTTCGACGAAGGACGCGCACGAGCGTACTTCAAGCGCCTCAGGGAAGAGATGCGGATCGTCGCCGAGCAGGGCTTCGACTGCAAGTCCATGTATGTAGGCGGCGGAACGCCCACGATGCTCATCGACGAGCTGTGCCAGATCATAGACCTGGCCAGAGAGCTCTTCGACATACGCGAGGTGTCCTCTGAGACCAACCCGGACCACCTCGTCCCTGAGATAGTCGATCCCCTGGTCGACAGGGTGGACCGCTTCAGCGTCGGCGTGCAGAGCTTCGACGACGGCCTGCTCAAGCAGATGGAGCGCTACGGCAAATACGGCTCGGGTGAGAGGATCTTCGAGCGGCTGGAATGGGTCGCAGGCAGGTTCCACTCGCTCAACGCGGACATGATCTTCAACTTCCCCTCCCAGACCGAACAGATGCTCGCTCGCGACATCGAGATGATAAAGGCATGCGGCTGCAACCAGGTGACCTTCTACCCCCTGATGGCCTCGCCCGCGGTCGCCGACTCGTTGCGAAGGAGTGTGGGGAAGGTCGATTACGCCAGAGAGCACGACCTCTACATGATGCTCGCAGACGGCCTTGCGGACACCTTCGAGCCGGCGAGCGCATGGACGTTCTCCCGGGTCGGTGGAGGGATGATCGACGAGTACATCGTCGACTACGAGGAGTACGTGGGCATAGGTTCGGGAGCCTTCTCCTACCTGGACGGCGCTCTCTACGTCAACACGTTCTCGCTTGCCGAGTACAACCGTAGGCTGGACGAGGGTCTGTCGCCGGCCGCCCAGTACCGGGTCTTCGGCCGCGGGGACCGGATGCGTTACCGCTTCCTGATGTCGCTGTTCGGCCTCTCGCTGTCCAAGGAAGACTTCAAGCGCGATTTCGGCGTGAGCATAGAACGCGGCCTACCCGTCGAGATGGTCTTCATGCGGATGAGCGGGGCTTTTTCCGTCGATGACGATACGCACCTGGAACTCTCACGGAAAGGGCGTTATCTGCTGGTGGCGATGATGCGACAGTTCTTCGTCAGCGTGAACAACCTGCGTGACCAAGCGCGCGCGGCCCTCTCCGAGGACGAGTACAGACTCCTTTTCGGTGAAGGGAAGGGAGACTGAGGCGACTCATCACGGGCTCATGGCCGGATAAGTGGATACAATGGGACCGGCAGTCATGTAAGGACAGGGACGGTCTGCGGAAGACCCGGACCGACTGAGGACACCGGAGGGTGAGATGGCGGAGGCACCACTCGTCGGCATAGTGATGGGCTCGAACTCCGACATGGAAGTGATGCAGGGATGCGCAGAACAGTTGGAGGAGTTCGGCGTACCGTTCGAGATGATCGTCGCCAGTGCGCACCGCGCGCCTGCCAAGGTCCATGAGTGGGCGAGCTCTGCCGAGCGACGCGGGCTGAAGGTCATCGTGGCGGCCGCCGGCAAAGCGGCCCACCTGGCCGGAGTGGTCGCTGCGTTCACGCCGCTGCCGGTCATCGCGGTGCCGATGAAGACCTCCGACCTGGGAGGGCTCGACTCACTGTTGTCCATGGTCCAGATGCCCACAGGCGTGCCTGTGGCTTGCGTGGCGATAGGCGGTGCCAAGAACGCGGCCATACTCGCCACTCAGATACTGGGCACCTCCGACGACGGTTACCGCACCACTATCGTGGAGTACAAGGCGAAGCTGGCGGAGGCCTGAGGTCACGCCGGTATTCCTTCTTATACGTCAATACCTCTTTGACGATATATGAGGTATTGAGGAGGCGAGGATGACCGATAGAGGAACGGACAGAGGCTTTTCGCTGGTGGAGCTCATGGTCGTGGTCCTGATCATCGGAATCCTCGTCGCTATCGCCATTCCTGTCTACAACATCACAAAGACACGCGCCCAAAGAAGGACGTGTTACGCCAACCAGCGCACGATAGAAGGAGCAGTCCAGATGTGGGTCGCTGCCGACGAGACCCGAGATAGGAGCGACCTCGCTGGCGTCATCACCGGAGGACATGAGCTGATCGGTCCGCACATATTCCATCAGCCGCCCCGATGCCCTTCTGTGCCAGAGCCTGATGACGCGATGACGGTGGACGCGGCACATGGGGCCTATACCTTGGATGCGAACGCCAACGTGATAGGCTGCACTTTCGGGAATCCCGCTCACGGTCTGTATCGCTGAATCTCAGATGGAAAACGACCATGGCGGCCTTTCAGATGTTTTAAGGGGGATGTATATCGGTGTCAACGAGATTCGATGATGAATGGCGTGACCTCTTGACCTCCGAACAGTTCCGTGTCATGCGGTTGGCCGGGACCGAGCCACCGTTCTCGGGAGAGTACACCGACCTCGAAGAGTCCGGCATCTACGTGTGCACCGCGTGTGAGGCAGAACTGTTCTCCTCGTCTGATAAGTTCCATTCGGGCTCCGGTTGGCCGAGTTTCGTCCGACCTATCCGGGAGGATGCACTCAGTGAGCATCTGGACGAGAGCGGGGAGATGCGACGGGTCGAGGTCCGCTGTGCAACATGCGGGGGGCATCTCGGACACGTCTTCGAAGACGGCCCGCCACCTACAGGTCTGAGGTACTGCATCAACTCGGTGGCGCTGGATTTCCGACCCGAACGAGATTCCGGATGAGCTCCTTTGCAGGAGGCCGTCGTTCCGAGATCGCGCACGACGGGACTCGCCTCTGTGTCGACCTCCGCATATCCGGGTCCAGCGGTTACAATCGAACCACGCATGGCGCTGGTATGACTTAGGGGAGGCGTCTTTGGTGATCCAGGAGACGGAGCTCGTCCAGCTGGTGATGGCTGTGGTGATGACACCCATAGTCGTCATCTCGCTGCGCGGGTTCAGAGCGCCTTCCAGACCATATGTGCTCACGGCCATGTCGGCTCTGCTGCTTTCCTACATCTTCACCGTGGCCGAGATCTTCTGGGCTCCGGACCTGATGAACTTTCTCGAACATGTTTCGTTGGCGCTCGCAAGCATCTCGTTCGCTATGAGCGCATGGGTGACCCGTAAGCATTGGTATGACGACATAGGGAGCGATCGATGACGCACGTGGTCGTCATCTTCGACCTCGTCGCACTCCTGGGCTTCATAGGGGCGGTGGTGATACCTCTCACCGTCCTGAAAAACCACGCTCACATGAACCGGCTATCAGCGGTCTTGATCATGCTCGCGATGGGGGTGATGGTGTTCGTCTCCTTGTCCAACCTGCTCGAGTCCAGCGGCATGACTGGCAGGCTGGACGTCATCGAGGATTATGTGGAGGTCTTGGTCTTCCCGATCTTATGCTATGCGTTCTACGCGATGCATCTGAACACCCAGGTAGGTCAACTCAAGACCGCCATGAACGCCGCTCAAGCAGAGCATGCACTCCTCGTGCGGATCGTGGACTCTGTCTCAGTCGCCATCCTCTTCGTCAACGATGTCGGGTGCGTGCTTTTTGCGAACAGGTTCGCTACCGAGGTCTTGGGCATCACGGAGGCTGATGATCCCTGTGACTGCCCCGAAGGGGCACACGTGTTCCCTGTCGGCGAGAAAGCGCCCACGCGCTCCACCTTCCATGGCGCTCTTCAAAAGCGGGAGATCGAAGGGGAGAAATGGGAGCTGATAGGCACGAAAGGACAGATGCGGGTGGGGGTGATCGCCTCGCCGCTGGAAGACTCTTCGGGCAAGGCCATCGGTTCTGTGGTCGTGCTGGCCCGCATCCCCCACACCGATGAGCAGGAGTAGGAGACGAGATGCTTTCCATAGCCCTTCCCAAAGGTAGCCTCGAGGAGCAGACCCTGCTGCTCTTCTCGCAAGCGGACATGGAGGTCAAGAAGTCTTCACGCGAATACAATCCCGTGATAGACGACCCACGCATCGAGAAGGCGAAGATACTGCGACCTCAGGAGATTCCGGTATATGTGCAGGACGGCCACTTCGACCTCGGCATATCCGGTCATGACTGGGTCGTGGAGTCCGGCGCTGACGTGGTCGAGGTGGCAGAGCTCCCTTACTCGAAGACAGGCACCGGCGTGGTGCGCATGGTGCTTGCGGTGCCGGAGGACTCTCTGGTCCGGAGTGCTGCCGACGTGGCTCCGGGGAGTCGCATAACCACCGAGTTCCCTAAGACGACCAAACGCTTCTTCGACGACCTCGGCATCGACGTGGAGGTCCATTTCTCCTATGGGGCCACCGAGGCCAAGGTCCCCGAGATCATGGATGCATTGGTGGACCTCACCGAGACGGGATCGACGCTCAGGAGGAACGGACTGAGGATAGTCGAGACCATCATGACGTCGACCACACGCCTCATAGCGAACAAGGACGCGTGGGCGGATTCCGAGAAGAGGAAGGCGATAGAGGAGATACGCACCCTTCTGTTGGGCGTCATAGAGGCGCGAGGGCGGGTCCTCCTCTCGATGAACGTGCCAGAAGCGAAGCTGGAGGCCGTGGTGGCCGAGCTACCCGCCATGAAGAAGCCCACCGTCAACAGGTTGTACGGCTCTGACGACTACGAGGTCGCCACTGTGGCGGACAAGCCCACGGTCAACGAGCTGATCCCTCGGCTGAAAGCCGCCGGAGCAGAAGACATCCTCGAGATGCCGATCAGCAAGATAGTGCGCTGACAGTGATGCGACTCCTGCCGGGACGTTGCCACGGATAGGGTTCTTCTCAGCATAGATTCCTCTCAAAATTTCTCATGACGCGGTATGCTGTTAGATGGGCATGACTGCGAACCGTTCGTTCGCATGTCGGTGATAGCCTGCGTTCTGTATGAGGCAAGAGGGAAGGGAAAAGGATCATGTATCGCACCCGCTATCATCCAGGTGCAGCTTCCCGCGGCTTACGCATGATCGTCTGTCTGCTGCTGGTCGCTGCGTTCACACCTGTCGTCTCTGCCCAAGCGATATTAGAACCACCTACGCCACACACCTACTACGTCGATGTCGCTCACGGCGATGACGCCGGTACGGGCAGCGCCTCCGACCCCTTCAAAAGCATCACTCGGGCATCGGAGGTGGCATTCCCGGGAGACACGATAATAGTCGCACCGGGGACGTACTCGGCTGATGCGACCGCCTCTTCCGGCGAGTCGTTCCCCATCTACATCATGGACGGGGTGACGCTGAAGTCCTCATCCGGCTCGGAGGAGACGACCGTCGATGCGGACTGGAACGACGCGGCATTCATTCTAGGCGACGTCTTCCCGGACAGTGACAGTACTGTGAAAGCGGACATGATAACTCCGATGCGAACGGTGATAGAGGGTCTCTCGGTCACTCGCGGAGCTGAGGAGATGGGGGGCGGGTTCCAGATCGAGGACACCGACGTCGTTCTGCGTGACGTGAAGATCACGGAGTGCGTCGCCTTTGGCGGAGGCGCCATCGCCGTAGGCGAGTCCATGCTGACTCTTGAGGACTGCACGATAGAGCACAACGGTTGGCTCGAGGATCCGTCGATCCTGGCGGATGATGCCCTCAAGAGCCACGTCGACGAGAACGCCCCCATCAACTTCATGGGTGGTGGACTCTATGCGGCAGAGTCCGTGGTGGATATAAAGGACACCTCCTTCACGGAGAATGCGGCCTATTACTTCGGCGGGGGGATAGCCTCGTTCGTCTCGTGGGTCATGGCAGAGGACAGCGACTTCACCTACAACTGGGCGTTCCGCGAGTACGTCTCTCCAGTCGAGGACTTCAGCGCAAACGCCGATGTGGGCGTAGATGATTCAATGGAGGACTATATCGGCGGAGCCATCTTCTCGGGAGCGTCCATGTTGGACCTCGATGGATGCGACCTGTCGCGCAACTTCTCGGTCCTAGGTGCTGCGATCGCAGCGCTGGAAGATGAAGACATGGGGACCACCGATGTCGAACGGTCGCGTTTCTCAGAGAACTTCGCGTTCATCGCCAGCGACATACTCCGAGGACCTGCGGAAGGCATCCCCTTCTTCGAAGACGATGATCTGCGCAAGGAGCTTTCCAATGCAGGCGTGGACATGGACATGGAGACGGACTCTTCCGGCGTACTGGAAGGGTCTCCCTTCGCCGATCCTCACATGATGATCGACAGGTGTGTGTTCGAGGACTCTTTTGCGATCGCTGGGTCGGTATGGTCAGTGGAGACCTCTGCCACTGTGCAGAACTCCTTGTTCTACCACGAATACATGGATATCGCGGTCGTGGTAGAAGGGCCTGTAGACATCCTCTCATGGTTTGAGGAGTCCGGGTCCGCAGAACCTGCTGCGGAGCCGTACCCGAAGGCCTTGAAGATCATCAACTCCACGTTCGCAGACAACTCGCCGGAGGTGTCCGTGTACTCCTACGA
>CAYWAF010000041.1:0-14053 GCA_964456355.1 uncultured Eubacteriales bacterium
CTCCTTCTAGCCCCACTTGTGCTACACTCTCACCTGCACTTTCTTCAGGGCGGGGTGGAACTCCCCACCGGCGGTGAAAGCCCGCGAACCCCGAAAGGGGCCGATCCGGTGAGACTCCGGAGCCGACGGTCACAGTCCGGATGGGAGAAGGAAGGTGGACGCCTCTGCGTCTGTTCAGCGATGTGTGTTCCGACATCACCGACCCCTACCTCCGTCTCGCATGCCATCTTGCAGAAGAAGGACGTTCCGGGGTCGCTCCCAACCCGCTCGTCGGCTGTGTCATCGTCCGTGACGGCGAGATAGTGGGCCGCGGCGTGCACCTTCGCTTCGGAGGTCCGCATGCCGAGGCCGTCGCCCTCGCCGAGGCGGGAGACCGTGCCTCCGGCGCCACCGCGTACGTGACCCTGGAGCCGTGCAACCACCACGGCAAGACCCCTCCGTGCACCCAGGCGCTTATCGCTGCCGGTATCTCCCGCGTCGTCATCGGGATGCCCGACATCGACCCGGAGGTCACCGGAGGCGGCGCCGATGTGCTGCGGGAGGCCGGCGTCGAGGTCGAGTTCGCAGAAGATCCCAGCCCCTTCGAGGAACAGAACACTCCCTGGCTGCATCGCCTCGAGACCGGCAGACCCTGGGTCCGCCTCAAGACCGCGGTCTCACTCGATGCGCGCACCGCTCTGCGTGACGGCAAGCGGGCCAGGATGAGTGACCCGGTCACCGACACGCTCACGATGCGCCTGCGCCGTATGGCCGATGCCGTGCTCGTGGGAGCGCGCACCGCGGAGGTGGACGACCCCGCCCTCACCGTGCGCGATCCCGACGGCCGTCTTGCGGTCAACCAGCCCATCCGCGTGGTGCTGGGACGCAACGCGGTCCCGGATGCCGGCTTGCTGACCGACGGCAAAGGACGGGCCATAGCGCTCGTGCCGCAGGAGTGGGCCTCAGAGGCTCCCGTCGGCGTGGAAGTCTTGGGCTACGACGGTTCGGAGGGTCTTCTCAGCGCCATCGAGACTTTGGGCCTGATAGGCGTGACCCACCTGCTCGTGGAGGCTGCCGGAGGTCTTCTCACGGCCTTCTGGGAACGCGACCTCATAGACGAACTCGTCCTGTACCACGCAGGCGGGATGGCGGGACCGGATGCGCCAGCGCTCTTCCTCCACCCGCAAGATCCCTCCGGCGAGACCCTCGACACCAAGATGCGTGCGGTCGAGACGGGGATCGTGGGGGAGGACGCCGTCACCGTATGGCGCAGGAAAGAGGATTGACGTCGATGGAAGGAGTCGGCAGATGTTCACAGGTCTGGTAGAGACCACCGGCGTGATAACCCGCGCCGAACGCATAGGCACGGGGCTGCGCTGCGAGGTCTACGCACCGGAGTTCGGCCGCGACATGGCCATCGGTGACTCCATCGCCGTGGACGGCGCGTGCCTCACGGTCATCAAGTTCATTCGGGGCGCCTTTCTGGCCGACATCAGCGAGGAGACCCTGAGCCGCACCACGCTCGGCAACTTGAGGCAGGGCAGCAAGGTCAACCTGGAGCGCGCCCTGCGCCTGTCGGACCGCCTTGGCGGGCACATGGTCAGCGGCCATGTCGACGGCGTCGGCCAACTGATGATGCGCACTCCCGCCGGGAACGCGAACATCTATCAGTTCCGCATCCCCGGCCACCTCATGGAGTTCGTCATCGAGAAGGGATCGATCGCCATCGACGGCATCTCGCTCACCATCATGCAGCGCAAAGACGACCTCATCGCCTGCGCCGTCATCCCGCACACCGAGCAGGTGACCACGCTCGGCGAGAAGAAGGTTTCCGACCCCGTCAACGTCGAGGTCGACATGATGGCCAAGTACGTCAAGCGCTTCGTCGCCGTCTACATGGGCGAGTCAGAAGACGCCTCTTCGGACCGTCGCGGCCTAGGCGACATGCTTCGCGAGTTCGCGGAGGGCAGGTGAGCGATATGGACGACACCTCGCACGATAGCGTCTTCGCGCCCATAGAGGAGGCTATCGAGCAGATAGCGGCAGGCCGCATGCTCATCGTCGTCGACGACGAGGACCGCGAGAACGAGGGCGACCTCGTCATGGCCGCCGAGAAGGTCACGCCTGAGGCCGTCAACTTCATGGCCATGCACGCCCGCGGGCTGATATGCCTTCCCATGGCCGCCGAGCGCCTGGACCAGCTCCGCATCCCGCCGATGACGATGGAGAACACCTCCACCCACGAGACGGCCTTCCACGTCTCGATAGGCGCCAAGGGCAAGATCACGACGGGGATATCGGCCAAGGACCGCGCCGAAACGATACTGACCGCCATCCACCCCGACACCCGGCCCGAGGACCTCTCGCGTCCCGGGCACGTCTTCCCGCTGCGCGCCAAGCCCGGTGGGGTGCTCGAGCGTGCCGGGCATACCGAGGCCGCCGTGGACCTGGCGCGCCTGGCCGGCCTGGCTCCGGCAGGGGTGATATGCGAGATCATGAACCCGGACGGCACGATGGCTCGCCGCCCACAGCTGGAGGAGTTCGCCCGTACCCACGGGCTCACCATGATCACCGTCGCCGACCTCATCCGCTTCAGGCGCAGGACCGAGCGTCTGGTGGAGCGCATCGCGGAGGTCACCCTCCCGACCGACCTCGGCGACTTCAAAGCGTTCGGCTACACCTCGCAGGTGGACGGCTCGACCCACATCGCCTTGGTGGTGGGGGACGTGACCGGACAGGAGGACGTGCTGGTCCGCGTCCACTCCGAGTGTCTGACCGGAGACGTCTTCGGCTCGCTTCGCTGTGACTGCGGCTCTCAGCTCAAGGAGGCCATGCGCAGGGTGCAGGAGGAAGGGCGCGGCGTCGTCTTGTACATAGTGGGCCACGAGGGGCGCGGCATAGGGCTCGCCAACAAGTTGCGCGCCTACGAACTCCAGGAGCAGGGAGCGGACACCGTCGAGGCCAACGAGGCCCTCGGCTTCCCGGCAGACCTGCGCGACTACGGGATCGGCGCCCAGATACTCGCCGACCTCGGGCTCAGCTCGATGCGACTGATGACCAACAACCCCACCAAGATAGTGGGGCTCGAAGGCTACGGGCTCAGGGTGACCGAGCAGGTCCCGCTCGAGGTCCCGGCATGCCGCCACAACGTGCACTACCTCGTGACCAAGCGAGAGAAGATGAACCACCGCCTGACTGTGAACGAGGCGGAAGCGATGGAAGGAGAGTCCTGATGACGACGTACGAAGGAAACCTCATCGGTAGTGGCCTCAAGATCGGGATAGTGGTGAGCCGCTTCAACGAACTGCTCTCCAGCAAACTCCTGTCCGGTGCCAAAGACGCCTTAGGCCGACACGACGTCGACCCCGAAGCCGTCGACGTGGCCTGGGTCCCCGGCAGTCTCGAGATGCCGCTCGTCGCCAAGACGATGGCGGAGTCCGGTCGCTACGACGCGGTCATCGCTTTAGGCGTCATCATCCGCGGAGGGACGCCGCACTTCGACTACGTGGCCGCCGAGACCAGCAAGGGGATCGCTACGACATCGTTGAGCACGGGGGTCCCGGTCGTCTTCGGGGTGGTCACCGCCGACACCATCGAGCAGGCGGTCGAACGCTCCGGGACGAAGGCCGGCAACAAGGGCTGGGACGCTGCGATATCCGCGATCGAGATGGCCAACCTGATGTCTGCGCTGCGATGAGCCAGGAAACACGAGAAAGCCCCGGTACGATAGTGCGAAGCCGGGGCTCTCTCAAACAAGTCCAGTGGGTTCTCGCCACCCTGTGGCTGTCAACCGTGGACTGGTCAGCATCTCCTCCCGAAAAGATGGGTTTTCAACCTAGCAGATGGAGTATGCTTCAACAAGCGATTGTGTGTTCGATTCGATGAATGGTGACTCTTTACTGGCGAGCGGTCTTACAGTTGCAATGTGCGGTAGTATTCCTGCGATGTGAGTTCTGGGACAGACGAGCATCAGGGTTGGGAGGACACATTGAGCGACGAACGTGAAGAGCCGTTGTCCGACGCCGTGCCGCAAGGTGGCTCCGGCGACCCCTCGGCGGAGGAGACATCAGACGACACCACAGTCCTGGAGTTGTTCGGCATCGAGTTGAAGGTGCGCAACCCCAGACTGGCCGAAGTGCTGAAGATGGACGCGAAAGACGCACTCTCCAGCGACATGAAGAACCTCATGGACGGCACGGCTATCCGCGAGAGGGCGGCCGAGGCCTCGGAGGCGGTCCCGGACGTGGTGCTCACTCCCGGCACCAGTCGCGAGCGGATAGAGGCCAAGGAGCGCACCGAGATGCGTCAACGCGTGAGCGCTCTCGGTGCCGCGCTCGGCTTCGACGTCCAACCCAACGGCACCTGGCTCTCGCCGTCCGGCATCGGTGTGCTCACCCGCCTAATAGAGCACGATATCACCCCGGCAGCGGCAGCCGACTTCGTCATGAAGGTCGATGCCCTGCGTCCCGAACTCCTCGGGATCCTCTCCTCGGCACTCTATGTCGCCGAGGACAAGGACTCCGCTGCCGTGATGTGTGCCGCGATCACCGAGCGCGGCCTCTACGACCACGCGAGAGCCATCGCCCTTGACGACCTGGAGTTCATCCAGTCCCTGCACGTCTCCCAGGCCCTCGACCACAAAGGGGTGCTGGTCTTGCTCACTCCCGTGGCAGACGCGGACGTCGGGGACCTCTTGTCGATAATACGCGCGGCTGCCGGGTGAGTCTTCGCCTCTCGCTTGTCGGTCGAAGGGTTGACAGGCGGGGGAGTCGCCCCTATCGTTCAATCCATAGTTGTTTTATAGGGATTGAATGACGGGTGGTACACGGTTGCGACTCACCGCGAAAAGCGAGTACGGACTCCTTGCGATGATCGACCTGGCATCGCATGCAGGCGACGGGCCCGTCAGCGCCCGTGAGATATCCGAGCGCCAAGCCATCCCGGCCAAGTTCTTGGAGCAGTTGCTCTCCACTTTGAGGAAGTCCGGGCTCGTCACCGCCATACGCGGAGCCAAAGGCGGTTTCGTGCTCGAACGCGACCCGGCCCGGATAACGGTACTGGACATCGTCGAGGCCCTGGAGGGTCCGTTGAGTGCCTCGGTCTGCGACAGCGACCGTGGGGCTACCTGCGGCAAGGAGGGCTCGTGTGCGGCCGCCGTGGTCTGGGCAGATGCCACCAAGGCTTTGCAGGAGGTCTTCGCCTCCACCACCCTCGACCGACTGGCCTTCACGCAATCCGAACTGGACAGGGTCGGATAGCCTCCGACCACGCCTCACGCAGAAGGGTTTTCCATGCGCACGGTATACCTGGACAATTCAGCGACCACTCCCGTGGATGAGCGCGTTTTCGAGGCGATGCGCCCCTACTTCACGGAGGGGTATGCGAACCCGAACAGTCTGTACGCCATCGCCCGCAAGACGCATGCGGCCCTCGAAGACGCCCGGGAACTGTTCGCCGCCGAGATAGGCGCCGCCGATCCTTCCGAGGTCGTGTTCACGGGCTGCGGGACGGAATCGGACAACGCAGCGGTCTTAGGGATCGCTCGAGCGGTCAAGCGCGACTCACAACGCGACCGTGTCGTGGTCTCCTCCTTCGAGCACAAGGCGATACTCGAACCCGCGAAACTACTCGAGAAGGAGGGTTTCGAGGTCACGTATCTCGTGCCGCGCGAAGACGGCCTGGTCCATCCGGAGGACCTCGAGAAGGTGATAGGGGAGAAGACGGCGCTCGTCTCGGTCATGCACGTCAACAACGAACTCGGCACCATCCAGCCGGTACACGAATTAGCCGAGACCACCCATCGCGTGGGCGCACTCTTCCATACCGACGCCGTCCAGGCGGTGGGCAAGATAGACTTCGACGTCAAGGCGCTCGGGATGGACGCGGCCTCCTTCTCCGCTCACAAGATCTACGGTCCGAAAGGGGTGGGGGCACTCTATCTCAAGAAGCGCACGCCGTTCCTTCCGCTCCTGGTGGGCGGTGGTCAGGAGTCCAAGAAGCGTGGCGGGACCCAGAACGTGGCGGGAGCCGTCGGCATCGCGGAGGCACTCAAGATCATGAACGCCGAGCGTCTCGAGGAGTCGAAGAGACTGCGCGCACTCAGGGACAAGGTCATCGACACCGTCCTCGGAGAGATCGAGAACACGCTGCTCAACGGCGACCGTACTCATCTGGCGCCGCACGTGGCCAACCTCATCATCAAAGGCATCGAGGGCGAGTCGCTCCTTCTGCAATTGGACGACAAGGGAGTGATGGTTTCCACCGGGTCCGCCTGCTCTTCCGGCTCTTTGGAGCCCAGCCACGTCCTGCTCGCCATCGGCCGTCCGCCGGAACTCGCCCACGGCTCGATGCGGGTCTCCCTCGGTCGCTTCACCACCGAAGACGACATCGACTACTTCCTGGAGGTCTTGGGGCCGATAGTCCAGCGCTTGCGGGATATGTCGCCGATGTACGAGAGGATGTACGGGAGCGGCTGACGCTTCTCGCTCCCCACAGACTAGGAGCCTTTCATGGAGTACTCAGAGAAGGTCATGGAGCACTTCCACAACCCGCGCAACGTCGGGGTGGTCGAGGACGCCGACGGCATCGGCGAGGTCGGCAACCCCGTCTGCGGCGACGTGATGAAGATATCCATCGCCGTCGACGACGACAGGATACGCGAGATAAAGTTCCAGACGCTCGGTTGCGGTGCCGCCATCGCGACCTCCTCGGTGGTGACCGAGATGGCGAAAGGCATGACGATCGAGCAGGCGGCCGCCATCACGAAGCGTGAGGTGGCCGAGGAGCTCGGCGGGCTGCCGCCGGTGAAGATGCACTGCTCGCTTCTGGCCACCGACGGCCTGAAAGCCGCCATCGAAGACTACCTGACACGCAGCGGCCGCGATCCCTCCGAGGTCTTCTCGTCCTCTCCTGCATCCTCTGCCTCGTCGGAGTGAGTATGCCGACGTCCGTCACAGCCGAAACCCTCGCCGTCGTGGGCATGAGCGGTGGGGTGGACAGCACCTTCGCCGCACGCGAGGCACTCCGCGAGGGATACAGGGTCGTAGGACTCACCATCCGCTTCATGCCGGAAGGCGTGAGCGAGCCGCAGGACTCGTCTGTCGCCTCGGCTGCCGAGGTCGCCTCCAGGCTGGGGATAGAGCACCACGTCGTGGATGCGGCAGACCTCTTCTCCTCACAGGTCCTCGACTACGTGCTCGATGCTTATGCGGCGGGATCGACGCCCAACCCCTGCACGCGCTGCAACGAGGAGGTCAAGTTCCCCGTCCTGTTGGACTTCGCCGACCGCATCGGTGCAGAAGTCGTGGTGACGGGCCACTATGCGCGCCTCTCAGAAGATGGAGGCAGGACGTTCGTGGCCCGGGGGCTCGACAGGCAAAAGGACCAGTCCTACTTCCTGTACCGCCTCTCTTCCGATATCACTCCTCGTCTGTACTTCCCGCTCGGCGAGAGGACCAAGGAGCAGGTGCGCTCGGCGGTGGAGGAGGCAGGGCTCTGTGACCAGTCGCACCCGGAGAGCCAGGACGTCTGTTTCGTCACCGGTGGTGCGGTGGCCGACCTCGTCATAGCCGAAAGGCCCGAGGCGGGTCGGCCGGGGGCGATACTGCGAGACGGGGAGCGGGTGGGGACGCACGAAGGCATCGCGCGCTTCACCGTCGGCCAGCGCAAGGGGATAGGCGTGGGAGGCGGCGAGCCGCTCTTCGTGGAGCGCATCGACGTCGAGGAGCGCGCGATAGAGGTGGCTCCTCACGACGCTCTTATGACCACATCTGTTGTGGCACGGCGTCCTGTATGGTACGCAGAGAGCACGGATCTGGAGTGTTCGGCACAGGTGCGTTACAGGATGCAGCCCGTACCTGCGCATGCGGTCCTCTCCGAAGACCGCATCGAGGTCGAGTTCGCCGAGCCGGTCTTCGCGCCGGCACCGGGACAGGCGTTGGTCCTGTACGACGGCGACAGGGTCATAGGAGGAGGAGAGATATCGGCGTGAAGATAGACTCGCACGTCCATACCGTCCGCTGCGGCCACGCGCAAGGGACGCCGTCGGAGTACCTTGCAGCCGCCGAGCGGCAAGCGATAGACGTCCTGGTCTTCACCGAGCACGTCCCTCTTCCTGATGACCTCGACCCTCACCGGCAGTACTCGATGTCTCCGGCGGAGTGGCCCGAGTACGTCCGCGAGGTGCGCTCGCTGCGATCCGACACGGTCGAGGTGCTGCTCGGCGCGGAGGCAGACTGGCTGCCGGGCCGCATGGAGCACGTGACCTCGCTTCTCGAAGGGGTCGAATGGGACGTGGTGCTGGGCTCCGTGCACATGATCGACGGCTGGGCCTTCGACGACCCCGACCTGCTTTCCACCTGGGAGGGCCGCGACGTGGACGAGGTCTGGCGACGCTACTTCGGCCTCTTCAGCGACGCGGTCCGCAGCGGACTCTTCGACGTCATGGCGCATCCGGACCTCGTGAAGAAGTTCAGGCATATGCCCGCTTTCGACCTCGCTCCACTCTACGCGGAAGTGGCCGACCTCCTTGCAGCACACGACACCGCCATCGAGGTGTCGACTGCCGGCTTGCGTAAGCCGTGCGAAGAGCTCTATCCCGGCGACGTTTTCCTCTCGGCCTGCAGAGCGCAGAACATCTTGGTCACGACCTCCTCGGACGCCCATGCACCCGAGGAGGTCGGGGCCGACCTCGACCTCGCGGTGGATGCTGTCCGGCGGGCCGGATACGATTCGATCGTCTATCACGAGAAGCGCCGTCCGGTGGTGGTGAGGATATGAGCGGGAAAGTACGCGTGCGCGACATCGTCAGGACCGTCCTCGAGGAGTTCCCGGCGTCGTGGGCCGAGTCCTGGGACGCCGTGGGGCTTCGGGTGGGTGATCCCGATGCAGAGGTCACGGGTGTGGCCCTCACCCTGGAGGCGACATCCGACCGCATCCGGTGGGCTGCATCGCGCGGGGCGAACGTGCTCGCCACCCATCATCCTCCTGCATTGGGAGAGCACGACACCTTCACGGCAGCCGGGTCGACCGGCGCACTCTTCACAGCCGCCTCCGAAGGGGTCGCGGTCATCTCCGCCCACACCAATCTCGACCGCTCCCCGCAAGGTGCTCCCGTGCTGCTCCGCGCTCTGGGGTTAGAAGACGGCGAGCCGCTCGAGTCTTCCGAGATCGAGGGTGCCCTCGTCACCGTCTGGGTCCCGCCGTCCCATGCAGACTCCGTTCGTGCAGCGATGGCCGAGGTCGGCGCCGGAAGGGTGGGGGAGTACACCGGCTGCTCGTTCACGGTGACGGGGACGGGCCGCTTCACGCCTTCCGAGGGGGCGAGCCCTCTCCATGGCTCTCCCGGTGAGGACGCATCCGCTTCCGAGGAGCGCATCGAGATGGTGGCTCCCCTCGACCTGGCCGGTCCCGTCATCGAGGCGGCACGAGCCGCCCACCCCTACGAAGAACCCCTCATCGTCTTCCATCAGGTCCGCGTCTCCCGTGGCGCTGCCCGTCTGGGGAGGGTCACAGACCTCGAGGAGGCGACCACACTCCAGGCTCTGGCCGAGAAGGTCGCTGCCACTTTCGACTGTTCTCCCAGAGTCTGGGGAGACCCGAGCGTCACGATACGCAGACTCGCGACGACCACCGGCTCGGGTGGCTCTCTGATAAGCGACGCCATCTTCCATGAAGCCGACGCTCTCCTCTTGGGGGAGGTGCGCTATCATGAGGCTTTGGATGCGCTCGCTCGCGGGTTGGTGTTGGTGGAAGCCGGTCATGACGTGACCGAATGGCCGCTCGTGCCTGTCCTCGCGGCCGCCGTGTCCAAAACTCCGGGTCTCGATCCGGAGTCCGTGATGATCGATGCCCCTGCGAGGGCCTGGTGGACACTATAAGGAGGGCGCGATGGATCCGGCGGTCGCACTTCGACGCCTGCAAGACATAGACCTCGAGCTTCGGCGTGCACAGAAGCGTCTCGACGAGATGCCGGAGAAACGCGCGATCATCAAGATCAGACGCAAGATAGCCGACGTGGAGAGACTGAAAGCCAAGGCGGAAGAACTCGTGGCGCGTCATCGCCAGAGCCTCCAGCGTCTCCAGGACGAGAACGCCCAGCTCACCGAGAAACTCGAGAGCGAGCAGAAACGCGTGATCTCCGGCGAGATAACCAACCCTAAAGAGATCCAGCACATGACTCGCGAGATAGACTCGCTCAAGCGCCGCAGCGAGAAGATGGAGATCGACTCTTTGGCCATGATGGAGAAGGTCGAGAAGGCCCAGTCCCAGGTCGAGAAGGTCGACAAGGCCCTCGAGCAACTTGCCGCGCAAGAGAAGGAGATGCTGGATGAGTTCTCCGAGAAGGGCGGCTCTCTCCAGGCAGATATCAAGAAGTTGGAGAGAGAGCGCAAGAAGATCACGGCCGATCTGCCCGCCGACCTCCTGGAGCGCTACGAGTCGCTCAGAGAGGCGAAGTCCGGCATAGGCGTCGGCGTCTTGCTCGGCAACGCCTGCTCGGCATGTCGCATGGAGCTTCCGGCCGAGGTCGTCATCGAACTGCGGGCAGGTGACAGCATAACCGTCTGTCCCGCCTGTCACCGACTCCTCATAATCCTTCCGGAGGAGGATTCCGAGGAGTGATGGCCTCTTATGTCCTGCGCACCGACGGCGGTTCACGCGGCAATCCCGGGCCTGCTGCCGCAGGCTTCGTGATCGAGGACCCCTCGGGTGGGATGGTGTGCCGGGGCGGGCGCTTCCTTGGCGAGACGACCAACAACGTCGCCGAGTACGAAGGGCTCATATGGGGCCTTCAGACCGCCATCGCACGCGGATACGACCTCTCCGCCGTCTACTGCGACAGCGAACTGGTGGTCAAGCAGATCAACGGCGAGTACAAGGTCAAGCATCCGAACATGCGACCTCTCTTCGAGAGAGCGAAGGCGCTTCTGCACCAGACCGGTGACGTCGAGGTGGTCCACGTTCCGCGGGAGGAGAACGTCGAGGCCGACAGGATGGTCAACGAGGCACTCGACGCGGAAGAAGACGTGGGCGACGCATGCGAGCCCGATATCCTTCCCGGGCAGGGCTCTCTCTTCGAGACGGAGGAGTGATGGGAACGTATCGACTGACCGTGAAGTCCCACTTCGATGCGGCACACGCTCTCCGCGGTTATCCCGGGGAGTGCCGCGACCTTCACGGGCACACCTGGGACGTGGAGGTCAGTGTCTCGGGCGAGGAGTTGGACGAGGTCGGCATCGTCTACGACTTCAAGCGCCTCAAAGACGATCTGAACGCCGTGCTGGAGCCGTTCGATCACTCCTACCTCAACGAGGTCCCGCCCTTCGACGAGATCAACGCCACTGCGGAGAACCTGGCCAGGCATGTCTACGGGGTGCTGAAGGGGAAGGTCCCTGACGGCATCGAGGTCTGCGAGGTGGCCGTCTGGGAATCGCCGGTCGCAAGGATCGCTTACAGCGAGTGAGGATTCCGGTGCACCATCGTCCTGCTTCCATGGGCATGCGATGAGGGGAAGAGGGGAGATCCGGACATAGAAGTGTCCCGAGAAACCTCGCCCGCGAGATCCCTACTCCAGAGCTTCCCGTTTCCTACCTTCGAGGCGCCGATCCGATGAACCAACTCACGCTGCGTCCATCCTACTCGGTCCCCTCCGGCGGCTGCTGGTACGCTCCCTTTCGGAATTCGCCAGGTCCGACTTCTCGGGACGCATAGGACGATACTCCACCGGATACACCCGGTCAATAGCATTTTCGAAGTTTGCAAGGATTTGCGACCAACGGCATTGTTTTCAAGATATACGGCATCGATGCTACGCCGAACGGGACAGCACTCCATCGCGTCGAATGCCTCTCCCAAAAAGACGACTCGACGAAGAAAATCTATTAGACTAATCTAAGAAACAGACACGCGCCCGACTAGGCCTTTTGCCATCCGATAGGCTGCCTAGGACCTGTGTGGAAGGGGTTGCACCTTGCCTAGCGCGACCCTCGAAGAGTATCTGGAGATCATCTACAAGCTCTCCCGAGAAGGTCCCGTGCGCCCGACGCCGATCGCCGAGGCGATAGGGGTCTCCGCACCCACTGTCACCGTCACCCTCAAACGCCTTAAGGCCCAAGGTCTCATCGACCGGAAGGGTAGCGAGGTCGTGCTCACCAAGGCCGGCAAAGCCCAAGCGCTCGACATCGTGAGGCGGCACAGGATCGCCGAGCGCTTCCTCGTGGACGTGCTGGGGCTGGAGTGGGACGAGGCACACGAAGAGGCTTGCGTCTTGGAGCACGCGCTCTCGCCCAGGGTGCTCTCCGCCCTGGAGAAGTACCTGGACAGTCCCGAGTTCTGCCCCCACGGTCATCCGATCCCGCATGCTGACGGGAGCATCGAGGACGTGGACGCCACGGCGCTGGTCACGTTCGACCCCGGGTGTGAGGTGTGCATCGTCCAGGTCCCCGAGGACGACGACGAGATGTTGTCCTATCTCGGCTCGGTGGGCATGTATCCCGGTCGCGTGATAGAGATACTCGAGGCCGCTCCCTTCGAAGGGCCGCTCCTCATCAAGAGCGAGGGAGGCACGCATGCGATCGGTAGAGAGGTGGCCGGGAAGATACTGGTGACAGACGTCGAGGCGGATGACGGATAGCGCCCTTACCGGTCGCGTTCGCGTGGCGGCCTGATCCGCATGCCTCTGCGTATCGCATCGACCCCGAACCGCTCCCTGACCGCATCCACTCCCTTCCGCACCGCATCGGTCCTCCTGTCGTCCGTCGCGGACTCACCGAAGAGGTCCATCTGCTGCACGGCTTCCCCGAAACGACTCACGCCTACGCCTATGAGCCTGATGCCCACCCCTTCCGACCAGAGGTCGTCGAGCAGTTCCAAGGCCACCTCGGCGATGGAGGGGTCGTCGCACACGGGATGGTCCAGCGTGCGTTGAGCGGTCTTGGTGGTGAAGTCGCTGAAGCGGACTTTGAGCGTCACAGTCTTCCCGGCCAACCCTTTGCGACGGAGCCGCCACCCCACGCGGTCCACCAGGGAGAGAAGAGCGGTATGGACGGCCTCGGGGTCACGGACGTCCTCCGGGAAGGTGCGCTCGTTGGAGACCGACTTCGCGCGACGCGGGTCACGCACAGGGCGCGGGTCTTCACCGCGTGCCCGTCTCACCAGGTCGGCTCCGGCAGAGCCCAGCAGGTGCACCGCGTCTTCTTCGTCCAGGGCGGCGAGCGCTTCCAGTGTCTTCACTCCGACGGACGAGAGGCGCGATGCCGACTTTTGACCGACGCCGGGAAGAGCGGTGACGGGCAATGGCGCCAGGAACTCCGCCTCCTGTCCGGGTCTGACCACGGTCAGACCCTCGGGCTTGCGGAAGTCCGAGGCTATCTTCGCCACCGTCTTGGAGGTCGCCACGCCGATCGAGCACGTCACTCCCAGCGTAGCCACCGCCTCCTGGATGCGGAACGCTGTCTCCACGGGGTCTTCGGGCTCGATCCGGCCGGGCGTCACGTCCACGTACCCTTCGTCCACCGACACCTGCTCGACGTGAGGGCTGACCGAGTCTAGTATCTCGAAGACCGCGAGAGAGATCTCGTGGTAGCGCTCGAACCGGGGTGGCACCCATATGGCGTCCGGACACAGTCTGACGGCTCTGGCGGACGGCATGGCGGAGCAGACGCCGTATCGCCGCGCTTCATAGGAGGCGGTGGAGACGACTCCGCGTCCGCTGGGAGAGCCTCCCACGATGACCGGCTTCCCTCGCCATTCAGGATGGTCGAGCTGTTCGACGGCGGCGAAGAAGGCATCCATGTCCACATGGAGGATGGCCCTGCCGTCCCATATGTCGCTACGTTCTTGCATGGCTCCAGTCTATGACCTGAGACGTACACGGGTCACTGCGCGGTAGAATCCGAGAGGCCCGTCATCGACCTACGAGAGGACCGACCCTGTTCATCGGCGCGCACATATCCATATCCGGCGGCTACGACAGAGCGGTGGACTACGCCCTGGAGGTCGGTTGCGAGTGCCTGCAGATATTCGCGAAGAGCCCTCGTCAGTGGCACAGTCGCCCCCTGGACCGCGAGGCCTGCGC
>CAYWAF010000042.1:0-13126 GCA_964456355.1 uncultured Eubacteriales bacterium
CGTCGTCAGGACGCGCTCGGAGTTGCCGTGCGGGGTATGACAATCGAAGCAGGCAAAACCGGCGGTATCGCTGAACGCCGGGTTGACGTCGACGGGTGCTGCACCGGCATATCCCAAGGTATGACCTACGCCATACCCACGCGACGTCGTGGACTCGACACTGGTAGCGTTGTAGTCGTTGTCCATCTGGATGTTGATCTGGGAACCACCGCCACCTACATGGCAGAAGTCGCATGCCGATTCGCGCGAGTTCGCACGCAGCAGCACATAACTACCTGAGGCATAGTGGGTGGAGTGGCAATCCTGACACTTGTTCGTGGTCGACGTGTATCCACCGTGGGGGCCACTCTGATATCCGAGCGCTCGAGTGTAGTTGCCCGGTCCATCGGTGAAGTTGCCGGATCCGTCCCACGTATAACCGTTGTAGCCTTCAGCCAGGGCAGGTGCTGCGGTGAGAGCCAGTACGGCCGTAGCGATGACGGCCAACACGAGGATCTTTCTCACCGGGGAGACCTCCTTGCTAAGAGTCGGAACGTGCTTTTTGGTCACCATTTCATACACCTCCTTTCGCAAGTGAACCACCATTAATGTTAGAGCGTTCACTAAGTTTCCACAATCCTTTTAGTGATTCGATTCACTATGTATTACGATAAACTCCCCTTATACTTACTGTTCAGCAGGATACTCGCTCGGAACATGACTGGAACGGGCCCACTCATATCGTTATCCCATCTACGATTTAGAGAAGATATCATCCAGTACTTTCCAGTGTGTAGTCTTCGGTCACCTCGTCGTAGGCAACGGTCTTGAGGTCCTCGGCCTCGAAGCGCGCGCACTGGTCCTCGTCTGCGCACACGACGCGATGACGAGCGAGCAGCATCTTCTGACCTGTCGTCTTCTCGGCTGCACGAGCGAGCAAGGCTTCGGTGGGCGTGAGTGCGGAAGTCTCCGCCCCCTCTTCGGCAGCGTCTTCCACCTGCACCTCTACCGGTTCCAGGTAGTCACCGAGGCGCACGTCTTCCTCGATCACATCCTTGAAACGCTCGTAGACGTCTGGCAAGACGCGGAGCGGCGAGGTCACTGCCAGCATCAGGCGGGCGTTCTCCTCGTCCACAGCACGCTGCAACGCCTCCTCGGTGGCGAAATAACGCTTGCGGCCGAGGAATGGCAGAAGCAACAACAGGAGCAGGGGCGTCAGCCACAGAAGCCACGGGAACCGTCTGAGCAAGGTGGCTTCGCCGGGAGCGAGGAGACGGATTATCTGCACTCTGTCGTTGAAGGTGTCGGTGACGACGAAGTAGTCCCCGCCGAGATGCGCGATGGAGGTCGGGAGGTTGAAAGTGCCGTCCACGGAGCCGTGACGTTCGCCGAACTCGTAGACCTCCTCACCGGTGTCCTTGTCGAGCATGGTGAAGGTGTGAGCGAACCCGTCCATGACGATCACCCGTCCGCCTTCGTCCAAGGCGATGCCTGAAGGGACGATGAACCTGGTGTCCGGATCGTCCTGGAACCTGGGAGGCTCTCCTACCACCCAGTCCACGGTAGCCGTTATCTCGGTGCCCATGCGCACGCGCTGGACACGCGTGTTGTTGGTGTCGGCAACGTATATGGCACCGTCTTCGTCGATGTCTATGCTGCGCGGGAAGTCGAACTGGCCCGGCGTGCGTCCGCGCGTGGCGGACTGCTGCATGAACTCGCCCTCCGAGCTCATCTCCACCAACGGCCCGAACGTCGCCACGACCACGTTCCCGTCGGGGCCGACTGCAGGAGCCAGAGGAGAGAGCAGAGGGACCTCCCACAGGAACTCCCCTTCGGTGGTGAAGCACAGAAGCCGCAGCCGCGCGCGGTCGGCCACGTACACATGGTCGGCGAGGGCGTCGGCAGCCACGTTCATGGGCGTGAGCAGGTTGCCCGGCCTGGCGCCCCGGTCCCCCCAGTACGTGATGTAGTCGCCGTCATTGTCGAACTTGACGACCTTGGCCTCGTCGCGGAGCGTCACGTAGAAATCGCCGTTCTCGTCCACTCCCACGCCCACAGGCCGCAGCAGCGGCTCGCCGTCAGCGTAGGTGTAGATGGTCCTGACGTGGATGAATCCCGTCTCCTCGGGAGTCTCCTCGGCCTCGGTGCCGCCTTGTCCTCCTGTCAGGTAGAAATAGAACCCGGCGAGTCCGATGAGGATCAACAGCACCAAGACGAGCAGGACGGGTAGCATCCTGGTTGCGGCACTCCGATTACGAGCCATGCGTGTCCTTTCTTCCCGCGGAGTCTAATCGCCTGACTGCGAGTCGTCGGCGTGAGGATTGACCGTCTCCGTCTCTTCCACAGTCACGCCCAGGCGTTCGAGTGCGTCGATCGCACGTGCATCCCCGGGCAGATAGCGCAACGCTTCCTTGTACTGCTCGATGGCCTCGTCGGTACGTCCGGCCTCCTCCAGCATCTCGGCGTAGAGGATGCGCATGTCCGCTGCCATGTAGCCGATCTCTAAGGCTTCGCCCATGATCACTATCGCGCCCTCCAGGTCGCCTTCGGCGCGGGTGATCTGGGCCAGCAGGAAGCGTGGTTCCGCGTTCCCCTTCTGGACATCGAGCTCTATCGCTTTGTCCACGCCTTTCTTGGCAGCCTCCAGATCGTCCAACTGAAGCATGACCTGTGCGTAGCGGAACGGGATGCCGGGAGTCTCGGAACCGAACTCCCACGCCTTCTCGGCGTGTTCCCGGGCCTCGGACTCCTTGCCGAGATCCATCTCCACCTCCGCGATGGTCATGAGCACCGCGGGGTCTTCGGGATTCTCCTTGAGACCTGCGAGCAGGAGTTGGTAGTCGCGCTCGGCCTGGCTCTTGGGCTCATTGGAGAAGAAGCCGTCGGAGAACAGGAGCACGGCGATGACGACTATGAGGAAGAGGACCACCCCGATGAGGGCGTAAACGAGCGGAGGAGTGCCTCCGCGCACCCGCCGGGCTTTGAGTCGTTCTGTCACCAGTCACTCACCTTTCTGTGGATCGGAGACGTGCTCCGACACCGATATCGTGAACGCTATCACGAAATAACCTTGCAAATCCTACACCACGGTAGAAGGTTCCTCAATCCATGATTTTCAAGCACGCACCGCCCTCAGAACGGAGACGTCGTATGACAGAAGGCACAGAACGGGACGTCGTGGCACATGCATCCGCCCGGCCAGTTCTGGAGTGCCTCAGGTCCGTGCCTGGGGAACCATTCGCTGTACGAGCCATGGACGTTCATGTCCGCATGGCATGCGCAGGAGTCATATGGTAGAGCCGTCTCATGGCACTTGGCGCACAACGCGGGATCCTTGTAGGAGAGAGCGGCGTGCTGCCCCATGAACTCCGGAGGATGAGGCAAGACCAGCCCGTGACAGTCGATGCAGTTGCGCGTCGTCTCGGGCGAATGACAACCCTCGCAAGTGATCGGAGCCGCCGTCTCGCCGGTCGGAGATAGGCCTTTCACGTCGGAAGGCCGACCGTCATGACAGACCGTGCACTCAGCTGTGGCGATGACGTCATCGTGGCAGATGAGGCATTGGTTCATCACGGACGAAGCATCGACGAGCTCCGAGGCGGTCTCGCCGGAGTGTCCCGTACCGGGATGGCACGTGGTGCACGGGATGGCGGCCTCGATCACGTCGCTGTGCCGCATGCGCACTTCCGTGCCCACGATGCCTTCCTCTATCTCCTCGTGACAGGAGGTGCACCTCTGCTGATAGACGACCGCGAAGGTCGTCGGAGCGGTCTCCTCGCCCGACGGCAGCAGGTTGGACGCACCGCGGAGCGTGGCCTGTATCGTGCCGGTGAAGCCGCCCAGCGAGTGACACCCGTAACACGTCACCGTCGAATGGGAGTCGGCCTCCCACGAATCGAAGGCCTCCGAGGTCGCATGACAACCCCCGCACGACCTGCTCGCGAAGTGCGTCGCCGGAAGGAAGAGGACAGCGAAGAAGAGAGCCGACGCGACCGCGGCGATGACGGCCCACATCACCCATCGCGGCTCTCTGCGCACACCCAATCGACGACGGTCAGCCCTGGCTCCCAGCGCATCGGCGACGACTGCCGTCAGAAGGGCCAGCAGTATGAGGAGCAAGCCCACGAGAACCGCTATGATCATCGCTTCCCGCGGATACGCCTTCGGATCGGAGAGTATGAGCGGCAGTCTCTCCCCGAGGGTGCTCACCCCCTCGGAGACCTGCTGCGATATGTCCGTGATGGGCTGGCTCATCTTCTCAGCATGCGCCTGAGGCACGCGTCCTTCCCGTATGTAGGATCAGAACTCATGCACCCTCCCCGCCACAGGGAAGTTCGGGTGACTCGACTCGTAATGGCAGATGTCGCAGGAGTTCTTCGGATGGCAGCGATAGCAGGTCTCGGCGCCCACGTCATCGGCCGTGGGCCCGTGGATCCTCAAGAAACCGTTCTGGTGAGGCATCTCCACCTGATGGCAGTCGGTGCACCATCCGGGATCGTGGCACACCTCGCAGGACTCGCGTCCCGTGACCAGCACCTGAGCGCCGTGCACGGAAAGCCAGTCGGGATTGTGCGGCACCCGTATGTCATGACAGTCGATGCAGTAACCCGGAGGATGACAGGAGATGCAGCTGTCGAGGTCTCCCATGCCGTGCGTGCTCTCCCAACCGGGACCATGGGTGGCGCGCCAAGCCGTATCGCCCTCCAGCCGCTCTGCCGGAGCGTCCGGCACGTGGCACTTGTCGCACGTGGCGGGGTTCTTCGGACTGGTGCGATGGCACGTCATGCAGTCCTCCATCGCCACTGCACGGTACCAGCGACCCTCGATGCGATGCGCGCTACCTGCGTGGCACTCGGTGCACTCGTAGTCGATCACGTCACTGTGCCTCATCGCTATGCCTCGCGATTCGGTCACTTCTTCGAGGTCGGCCTCATGGCAGTCCCGACAAGACGAATCGTCGACGGCCGTCGGAGGCACGGTGGCCGTCCAAGACCCTCCGACCCATCCCATGGCCCGAAGGCCGTCCGTGACCAGACTCCCGACTCCTCCGCCCGCATGACATCGCGAACATGCGACATCGGCATGCGAGGAGGCGCTGGCAGCCGAGACATACGCAGAGTGGCACTGGCCGCACCCGATATCCGCATGGACGCCGATGCCGGCGAAGAGGACCGCCGCGACGACGATCCCCAGGCCGATGCCCGCGACGATGAGAGCGAAGCGAGCATACGCTCGACGGCTCACCCGCTTGTCTATGCCGCCTTTGCTCACGTTCTCACGGTCTGTCATGGATACCATCCAGGAGCTCGAGCACGCGTGCGTCGTCCGGGAGCACTTCAAGCACGTCCTCTGCCATCTCTTCCGCTTCTCCGGATCTCCCCGCAGCCATCAGCACCTCCGCAGTCTCAAGACGCACCTCCACGCCCAGCGGATAGAGCGCGACCGCGTCCAGGTATGCGTCGACGACGTCGGCACTCTCGCCCTCCATCGCACGCAACAGTCTTGCACGCGCGAGTGCCAGGTCGTAAGAGGCAGGCTCTGAATCGAGCCCGACCCCGACCGTGTCGAGGGCGCTCACGACGGTGTCACCACCGAGGAACAAGGCAGCATCGGCCACTCCGACACGATACACGTCCACCAACGGATCCGCTTCCACAGCAGACTCATAAGCCGTGTAGGCTCCTGAGAGATCGGCTCGTGAGAAGTCCTGCAGACCGGACTCGTACATGATATCGGCCCGGATGTAGAAGACAGAAGCGGCAAGGACGGCGACGGAGATAGCACCGAGGGCGAGCAGCGAGATGCGTCGGCCACTGATGCGTGGAGCACCGACGCGCGCCAACGCGATCCCGCCGGCGACCCAGCCGAGCACATCCGTCTCGACGGCACCGATGCCGAATATCCCTTGTCCGAGATAGGCTGCGAGCATCGCTCCCGCCACGAGCGAGGCGGCGTCACCGGACCTCATGCCGCGGAACGCCGCTGCCAGTGCGAGACCTGCGAGGACGAGAAGGGCGACGGCAGCCGGGAGCCCGGACTCGGCGGCCGACTGCAGGAGCAGGCTGTGTGCCTGGTCAGGGCGCACGTCGGGTCCTTCCAGACGGACATGCTCGGGGCTCTGGTAAGCAGGGAACTCATAGAGGAAGCGCCCGGGGCCTACCCCGAGAAGAGGCCTGTCCCCTATCATGGCCGCGGTGGAACCCCATATCTCCCACCTGCTGGCAGCACTCCCCTTCATGAGGGAGGCTGGCGAGACCTTCTCCGCCGCCTCACCGCCGGAAGCGAGAGCGACGACGACGACCAAAGCCGCCACGACCAGCAACGGCCACGCCTTGCGGAGCCCGGTCGTCACCATCACAAACAGCATCGCAGCGACAAGGCCCACCCATGCCCCGCGAGAGCCCGCCGCTCCCAAAGCGATCGCGCCCAACGAGGATGCGACCAAGAACCACCAACGCATGGTCGACTTCTCCAAGCGAAAACCCGCCAAAGAGGCAGCGGTCGTGACCGCCAGCCACGATCCGAGAAGCACCTCGTTGCCTATGGTGCCGACCGGCTCCATGCCTCGAAGTGCTTGATAGACGACGAAGACGCCCTGCGCCGCCGCGGCCCCGGAAGCGAAGAGGAGCAGGAAGCGCGCATCGCGCTCGAAGAGCAGATAGCCGGCCAGGCCCGCCGCGACGAGCAGGGCGAACGAGACCAGTCCCTGATAACGACCGTGTACCCCCCACACCGAAGAGGCTGGATGCGCCGACAGTGCGGATATCACGGTCCACAGAGAGAGGAAGCCGAGCACCGCCATGGGTACCGGGGAGAGCGATCGCGCCGGACGACCTGCGGAGACGAGCACGGCCACAAGCAGCGCTGCCGCCATGAGTGCGGCACGCGCCGGCTGGTAAGGATCGGCGGAAAGAGGGAAGGAGACGAAGGCCGCTGCCACCAGGACGAGAAGGGCGGCACGCCGCATGACAGCCGATGTTTCATCGGATAACATTGTGATTCGCATAACAAATTCAGCGTACCGAGCATCACACACTCCCGTCAATCACGGCATGACACGACGCTGAGCAGGGAGTTTGCGCAATGGTCGGAACACTTCGGCCTGCGGATTGCTTACGGTACGACGAAGACCGGACACTTATGCGAAGAAAGGACCCGGAGGTCATATGCCCACGAAGCGTACGCGTCCCGGAAGATCGTCGCTCTCCACGGTGGTGGTCGTCATACTCGTGCTCCTTCTTTCTGTTGCAGTGCTTTCTGCATGCTCCTTCACGGAGAAAGAGCCTGAGACCCAGACAGTCTCCGAGTACAACGGGCTCTTCCACTTCAAGGTACCGGCAGAGTGGCAGACGATATCCGACAGCACGCTCGTGGCGGTCTATGCGGCAGAAGAACTCCCCAAGAAAGACGAACTCGAGACGCTGTCCGTCATAGTAGTGGCCGCTCCCGAGACCACGGAGACTCCCGTCCCCGTCCTTCTGGAGGAGACCGTCGAACGAAGAGCGACCGACAGAGGGTGGAGTGACGTCGAGACCAGCGAGCCCGAGCCCGTCACGGTCGGAGGAAGAGAAGGCTATGCCGTGGAGATCGCGGCCACGGACGCGAACGGCATCCCCTTCCGTGCCAGGTTCTATCTGGTCCGCACATCGGAACATGACGTCCTGATAGCAGCGATAGCCCCCGAGGACACCTTCGACGACTTCTCAGACGACCTGGATGCCCTGACCGAAGAATGGTACTGGCATCAGCCGCCCTCCAAGGAACCTTCCGTTACCGCAGGCTGAAGAGGCAGAGGGCTACCTCGTCGCAAGGACCTGACAGCGACATGCCAAGGACTTGATGTCGCATGGCATCCGCACGTGGTTGATGGTCATCCCCTCGGGGCGCGCAAGCTTTATGGTGGGGGTCAGTAGGAGTATCCCCGTGATGCCTGCCCGATCCAGAAGGTCGATCGACATCTGCACCCAACCGGGCGAACACGCGACCAGCGCGACGGTCACGTCCAGGTCCCTGTCGATGTCGGGAATCTCGGAGATGTGCTTGATGGTGATTCCGTCAACGACCTTGCCTGTGTCGTCCGGAAGCTCCGAGTAGTAGGCGACTGGCCTTACCCCGTAACTGTGGGCAGGAAAGACCACGCCGAGAGCGGAAAGCATCTCTGCGGTACCGATCTTGACGATGGGATACTCGTCCGAGAGGCCCAGGAACTCGGTTATCGCCTCGAACAGCTTGCGTATCTCGTAGCCCGCACCCGGTCGGCCGACTCCTCCGATGAAGGAGATGTCCCTGCGCACGGTCTCTTCCTTGATGTCCAACTCTTCGGCGAGCTGACGAGAGGTGACTCTCCCCTGCACGCCTTTGCCTACGAGTTCGCCGAGGTAGCAATGGTAGAGCGAGAGACGGTACACGGACGCATCAGGAACATCTGTCGTGTTCTTGACGGACACGAACGCTCCTTATGATGAGGACGGCGGGCATACAACAGCACGCACTCTTAGTGTATACGTTAACTATTATAGCCCAGAAGGGTCGCCGTCCCACCGAAGGCGGGTCGGAGCGCCGTCATTCAGGCTTCGGCGCGAACGCCTTGTCCGCTATCTGCTCCGTGTCCGTGATGATCCACCGGTCGTCTGTCTTCTCCAGCCTGAACACGGTCGCTTCAGGCCATAGTGAGTCGAATTCCTCGGGGTCCACCCAGATCACCACGACGCTCGCAGTCGTGGTGTCCTCGTAACTGAGATAGGGAGTCTCCCACTCGGGCACCAGATCGGTACCCGTCTCCACCTGCGAGGCCTGGTACGCCAACTCTTTCGCTGCCGGCTCTGGAGCATACTCGGCATAAGCCGAAGCGTCCGTGGAGGCCTCTGCCCGCAATTCGAGAAGGGACTGCACCGTCTGTTCGGGAGGTTCGAGTCCTCCACCTATGATCTCTTTGGGAGAGCAACCGACCGAAAGCGACAAGACCATGAGAATCGTCACGATGCCCACGACGGCCCAACGCCGACGCATGCTGCTGTCGAGAAGTGCTGTCAAGCGCATTGTCCATCCTCCTGATGTCACCGCTCATGACTGTACGATCGAACGTCGCCTGCGCAAGGATCGGAACCGCTGTCCAGCAAAGCCCGTTCCACATCGACCCTGCTGCAGAGTCCCACCGACTTTAAGGTAGAGGAAGCTCCAGGACAAGAGAGATCTTCCGAAGTCGTCGGGGGCGAGTCCTGCTCCACTGAGCTTTGCTAGACTATCAGGCGTTCCATGGATGACCGCGAACCACGAGAGAGACATCACTCGACACGTGACCAGCACAACCCGCATCCTCCTGTTTTCCGTCATTGCAGCGCTGTCATTGAGCGTAGCGGCCGCAGCCGTCACATCATCGACGGCCATGTGTGCTTCGTGTCACGAGATGGAGCCCTTCGTGCAGGCGTATGCCGACTCCACGCACGCGGCCACGTCCTGCTACGCCTGCCACATGTCAGGAGGGTGGTGGGGGTTCCCCGCTCAGAAAGCGAGCGAGTTCTTCGGCATGTACCCCGCTCACTTCTCAAAAGAGACGAGTGAGGGCATATGGGGACCCTCCACCCGGATGCAGCCGGAACAGTGCTTGGACTGTCACGAGGTCGTCATGGAGAGGAAGACGGACTCTGCCGGCCTGCGCATACGCCACTCCTCATGCGCACATCCCCCTACGAGTTGCAGCACATGCCATAGCGCGGTGGTGCACGGCTCTGCGACCCGGTGGATCTCCGAACCCGTGATGGACGATTGCGTCCTGTGTCATGCGGAGCTCGAAGCGCCCATGGACTGCGACACGTGCCATGCGGGTAGGTCCAAGACCGAGCGCCTCTCGAAAGCGCCCTGGTCCACCACGCACGGCCCACGATGGGAGACGACCCACGGAGCCGGGGACCTCAGGACATGTATCGTCTGCCACGATGAGGAACGTTGCGTGGGATGTCACGGGACGCCCATCCCCCACCCCCGTGGCTTCTACAACACCCACGGCGAAGAGGCGCAGGCCGAAGACGCAGGATGCTTCGTCTGCCACGACAAGGCCACGTTGTGCGACGAGTGTCACGGCACACAGATGCCACACCCCGACGGTTTCCTCGAAGAGCACTCGAAGATCGCCCGCTCCCGTGAAGATTCCTCCTGCCTGGAGGTGTGTCACAGCGAGAACGACTGTGTCACCTGCCATACCAAGCACACGCATCCCGGAACGACCGACGGGACGCTGAGAGAACGCCTCCGCGATGCGCAGGGGGTGTTCGAGTGAACGTATATCTCGAAGCCCTGAGAAGACTGGTCGAGGAGCCCACGGCCAACCTGACGGCCACGGCCATCGCCTTCGCCATAGTCGTCCTGATACTGCTCATAATCACCCTCATCCTCCTGTTGATCGCGTTACGACCCGCAGAGAGCGAGAGACCGACACCGGTGGAGCATGCCGCTCCCGCAGAGTGGCGCCCACGGAGCAGGCTCGACGTCAAGACGTGGATGGTGCTGTGGATCGTCGGGATAGTCCTCTTCTCGATAGCGCTCTTCGCCTCCACCTCCACCGACCGCTACTGCGCAGACGTCTGCCATTCGATGGTTCCGGCTGCAGACAGATGGGAAAGCGGGCCGCACTCCAGCGTCTCCTGCGTGGACTGTCATGAGGCAGGTGCAGGCACAGGTCTGCTCACGAGTGCTGCAAGCCGCCTCCAGGACGTGGCGGACACCATCCTGCCGGGAGCCACGGCGCAGCATCCCAGGGTCCCGGCTGACGCATGCCTCCACTGTCACGAGAGCGTGTGCGACCAGACGTTGACCACCGACCGCGGCATCAGGGTGGCCCACAGAGACTTCCTTGCAGAAGGAGCGCCCTGCGAGACCTGCCACGGCAACGTCGGGCATCCCAGTGAGGAGCTCGAGGCGGTCCGGGGCTCCATCATGTCTTCGTGTCTACGCTGCCATGATGATGAGACCGCTTCGGCTGAGTGTGCGACGTGTCACGTCGGAGACCCCGGCATGACCCCTATCGTCGAACGCAAGCCGGTCCGCGTGGAGATGCCCAGCCCCACCTGCGGTGGCTGTCATCAGCAACAGACCTGCGACGCCTGTCACGGGATCAGGATGCCGCATCCCGACGACTTCGCCGACCCCCACCAGCACGCGCGTCCTGCTGCGTTCGCTGCAGGAAAAGACCTGTGTTACGGCTGTCATGTGGAGAGCGACTGCTCCTCGTGCCACCAGAGGTTCGAGACGCATGGAGAGGACTGGGCGCTACGCCACACGAAGTACACCTTCGCCGATGGCAACGGTTACTGCCTGTGGTGCCACAAGACCCCGGACTTCTGCCGGGTGTGCCACTGAGTCGCTGCCGACCTCGACGAACAACGGCTCCCCGTCACGACATGTCCTCGTGATGGCAATCCGCTGCAACGCCGTGAAAGATGCACGAAAGCGAACGAGGTGCTGCTTCCAAGAAGCAGCACCTCGTTTCGATGCTCCAGTCGATATGACTCCTGCTTTAGAAGTCGATACCTACACCGTTCGTACCATCGGTGTGACAACGCAGGCACACGCCGTCGTTACGTGAATCGGTCGCACCACTCGTAGCAGCAGTGGAACTGGCTGCCTGGAGGAGGAAGCGATCGCCGGCGGTGTAGTGCGGCCAGCTGCTTGCAACAGTCTTGACCGTACCATCGGCCTGGTCCTTGTCGCCACTCGCGTGGCAGCTGTAGCAGTAGTCCGAACCGTTCCACGCTACCCGCCCGCTGTAACCGGCCTGCGGGTTGCCATAGCTGGAACCAGCAGGACCCATGATGTGGGTGGTCGGGGTACCCGTGTCGTAGTTCGTCTCGTAGTACCCATGGCACTGGATACAGAACTGCGTGATGTTCGCCTCGTCAGTGTTACCGGAGTTGAATACCGGAGTCTGAGACGTGGTACCGGAGCTGAGATCCTTGAGGATCTTGCCGTCCAGGTATGTGATACCCGACATGACGTTGCTGGCAGCGTGTACCTGGTGGCAACCGGTGCATGTCGCAGGATCGGTACCGTAGTTGTTGTGTGCGTTCGAATAGTCGGCACCGTTGTAGTTGGCCTCGACACCGTTGTAGATCGAGATGCGCCCCGTGCTGCTCGTGATGTGGCAGTACACGCATGCGTTGGCGATGCTGCTGCGCAGCAGAGCCTCACCAGTCGCGGTCGCATGGTGGACAGCGTGGCATACACCGCACTTCTGCGTCGTGGTCGTATATGCGCCGTGCGGAGAGCCAGGTGTCGTCAGGTACGTGGAGTCACCACGGACTGCGTACGCCCCGGAAGTCAGGGCCAGCAACATCACAAAAGCCAGAGCCAAGACAAGAACAACTCTCTTCATGTCCTTGCACCTCCTTCCTTGTGGGTTTCGCTCAAGACGGCCTTTGGAAGCACCATCTGTTTGCCCATGCCGAACAGCGTGAAGAATCTCACGCACGTCCTGTACAGTCTACACGAAAACAACACACCGCGGCAGGCATATTCGATAGAAATTCACACACTTTTCGCCTCTATTCGAGCTCGCCTCCAAAAGACTCCTCCGAGCCCTCATCCCCCTTCACCCGACGGCGACTCAAGAGCGCGGCCACGAGCAGCATGAGGAGCAACGCGGCCAAGGGGAGCAGGCATATGCGGAACGGACTCACGAGAGCCCTTTGTGCGGCTTTGAGCAGTGAGTCACCGGAACCTTCGATCCGGACGATCTGGATGCGACTGTTGTTGGTGTCCGCTACGGCGAACCAGTCCCTGTCCCAGTCGTAATCGATGCCGGTCGGATAGAAGAAGAGTCCGTCAGCGGTCCCGACGTCCCCGTAGGAAGCGGTGATCTCGCCCGTCGCCTTGTCCATGACGAGGATCTTGAAGGAGAAGGTGTCGATGGCCACCAGTCGATCAGAACCGTCGATCACCACGTCTTGAGGCAGGTCCACCAGCAGCTCAACAGCGGTATCTGACGGAGGAGGCGTCTCGCTCGTCACCTCCGCGCGCGGGTCCTGACCGGCCGTCTCGGGGGAAGTGGCCCACTCGAGGTTGCCGTCTCTATCGAAAGCCTTGATGGCGTGATTGAGTCCATCGGCAACGTAGACCAGATCCTCGTCGGCTGTGAGACCGAGGACCGTGTCCA
>CAYWAF010000043.1:0-12866 GCA_964456355.1 uncultured Eubacteriales bacterium
GACATGTGGACCTGGGTGACTGGGCCGATGACACCGGCACGATGGAACCACAGGCCTCCGGTGACAGGGCGGGGGCTGCCCAGCGGACGCTCGGCGACGTGAGGGCCTCCGACACATCGTGGGGCGATGTCGACACGGATTTCGACGGGGACGGGATCACCGACCTGCGCCAGGACGAGGTCGAGTTGGAGCGCAAGCGTCGCGAGCTGTTCGGCGTGCCGGAGTCCGGGCAGGTCTCTGGACGGCCTACGGCTGCTCCGCCTCCTGAGGAGCGCAAGTCCAAAGGGTTGTGGTCGCGCATCCGGCGTCGGAGCAAGAAGGAGACGGCCGAAGGGGTCTCGTCCTGGCTCGGCGTGGACAGGGGGTTCGACGCGCCCAGTGAAGGCAAGAAGATAGGCTCGTGGGACCATTTCGAAGAAGGAGACGATGACGACTTCGGACTGAAGGGCGGCTGGGCCGGAGATGATCCGATAGAGGACCCTGAGTTCGCCGCCAATGAAGCGCTTCGGATACGCAAGCGCGTGACCGAACTCGTGGACCGCGCTCTGTGGGAGAAAGAGGTGTGGTTCGTCGCCACAGGCGCTGAAGAGGCAGGCACATGGGGTATGCGTGCTTTCCTCGACGAGTTCGCCGACGACCTCAAGGGTTCCTCGATCATCAATCTGGACAACCTGGGCGCCGGCAACCTCTATTGGGTGACACAGGAGGGCATGGTGCGACGCTACCGGTGTGACCGCCGTTTGGCGAGTACTGCGAAGCGGGTCGCACGAGAAGAGCAGATCATGGCGAAAGGACGGCCTTACAAGGGGCTTTCCACGGACGCCACCCCGGCACTCGCTCGCCGCTTCAGAGCCATGAGCGTGATGGCCTTCGACATCAACGGACGCTTGCCCAACTGGCACTGGTACACGGACACCAGCGACAACGTGAACCCGGAGAACATCGACACCGCCGTGAAGTTCGTCTCGGGGATCATCCGCGAGATCTGAAAGGTCAGGACTCTGCTTCCGTCGCCTGCGGCGGCGCTTGCGGCGGATGCCTGCGGATGAGCGCCGCGGCTTTGTCCGCGTAGAACGAGAGCACGGTCCCCCCTATCGTCAGCATGGTCGCGGTCCAGAAGACCGGGAGCATCCAACCCGAGCGCTGGAGCGCCACGACCACGAACGCGAAGAGCACGATGCCCAGGTGCAACAGCCCGGAGCCGGTCTTCGTCAACCTTCCCTCCGTGATGTAGGAAGGCGCTTGGACACCGGCCACGGTGAGCGCTATGACAGCGACCTGGATGAGGGCTGCGAGTAGGAGGTATACCGCGAGACCCGCCGTGAGGTCTTTCGTGACCACCCACACGACGACTCCAGCTGCAAGCATTCCCACGGACACGCCGACGAGGGCCTTGCGGGAGAACAGGCGCTTCGGGACGCACAGTCCCATCACCACGATAAGGGCCACCACCTGCGGTGCGGCGATGAGGTTCATGAGAGTCACGTAGTCTCCGTAGCCGACCTGCTCCCAGGAGGGTATGGTCTGCTGGGCCCACCATGCATACAGCGTTCCTATGAAGGACTGCACGCCGAGCGATCCCAGCAGCACGACCGTGACGACCGTTAGGGAGAAGTCCCATGTGCGCCTCAGGACGTCCCGTCGCGTCTCTTCTCTCTCAGGCATAACTGTGAGCTCCCGGGATGATGTAGGTGGCGATATAGGTGAGCACGAGGATGGCGAAGGAGAGTATCGCCAGCACGGCGACCCAGCGCCACATCCCTTTGCGGCGCAGATAGAGCCTGGCGTGCAGGTAAGCGGTATAGAGCAGCCACATCATGACCGACATGTTCACCTTGCCCGACCACCACCAGGCGTCTCCTTGCCAGGCCAAGACCGCCCACGGAAAACCGATGAGCATACCTGCCGTCAGAGGGAGGTAGCCGAGCCTCGCCCAGCGGTAGGCGGTCTGTTCGTAAGCGGAGTACTTCGTGCGGACCATCTGGATGACGGCGACGAAGGAGACGGCGAAAGCGCCGTACGAGAAGAAGAGCAGCGGAGGATGCACCCACATGAACCAGGCGTTGTAGTAGAACTGGCGCGCCGACTCCATGCCCTGGTAGGCTCCGAACGCTGCTTGCGGGTCCCCGGAGAGCATGGCGCTGACGTAGCCGCCGTACTGTTCGAAGAAGATGGGCACGGGATTCGTGAACGGATGTCCCCAAAGCACGGCTCCGGCCGTGAGCCCGGCGGCTATCAGCGCCACGCCCGGGAGCAACTCCTTGCGATGACGACGCATGAGGAGGCCCATGACCGCGACGATCAAGGCCCAGACGTAGAGCTTCTCGGATTCGACCCAGAGGGGAACGGCCACGTTGCCTGTCACTTGGCCGGTCTCAGGGCTCACGACCATCGTGAGGGCGTAGAGCTGCTGGTGGAACCATGCGAGCACCCCCTCGCCCAGCAACAGCAACAGCGTGAGGACCCCCAGGGCCCTGCCCGACCATCCGCGCGACGAGGGCACGATGACGATCAGGACGAGGACGGCTGCAGCTGCAAGCAGTACGATCTCCAGAGGACGGCCGATGGCCTCCAGCGCATGCAGGAGGTCTCCTATCCGGACAGCGCTCTGTTGCAGGTTCATGCGTTCCCAACGTCGAAAGACGAAGAAAGTATAGTAGACCCTTGTGGCCTGCGGTATCTCGTCGCCTGGGGAGGGGCGCGCTTGACTCCTAACCGCATAGCGAAGATGCTCCAGCGGCAGCTGATGGTCTCGTGGCGAGAACAACCCACTCGCTACGACATCGAAGCGCTGCAAGCGAACGTGCGCAGGGTCGGACTCGTGATCGCCGTGCGATGGGCGCTCGTCGCCGCGCTGACGGTCTACTCCGTCCTGGCAGCCTGGGCGTACATGTACGAGATACCTTGGTCGGAGCTGTGGGTGAACATGCGGATACCCGCTTTCGCTCTGGTCTTCGTACTCGTGTACAACACCTTCTACCAGTTGACCTACAAGCGACTGGGCAACATCGCGATCCTCAACCATGCGCAACTGATCTTCGATGCAGTCGTCGTGACCGTGCTCGTCTACTACAGCGGTGGCGTGCACTCCTGGTTCTGGGCCATGTACCCGCTCTTCATCCTCGAGGCCGCCTTCATCCTGCCGAGACAGGCAGACACCTGGTTCATCGCCGCCTTCTGTGCCGTGGCAGCCGGCTTCGTCATCTGGGGCGAGTACTTCGGGCTGCTTCCCCACACGGACATGCCGTTCATGGAGACGGCCCTGCACCAGAACCGCACGTTCGTGTCGGTGCGCTACATGTGGCAGATCACGCTGCTGGCAGGCACGGCGACCGTAGCCACGCGGATGATGGCCTCCACGAGAGCCAGGGAGGTCGAGCTTGCCGCCTCCTCGATAGTGGACGACAAGACCGGTCTCTACGACCGTCACTACTTCCTGCGCGCCCTCAACAGCGAGGTGGTACGCGCAGAGCACGATGGGCGGCCCGTCTACGTGCTGTTGATGGACATAAACGAGTTCAGCAAGTTCAACGAGTTGGTCGGCTTCGAGCGCGGGGACAAGATGTTGCGCGAGGTCGCTGATGCCATATCGAGAGCCCTCGAGGAAGTGAGCGTACCCGATACCAACGTGGCGGCCCGCTTCGGCGGCGAGGAGTTCGCGGTGATATTCACGGAGCACTCCACGAAGGGGCGTCCGAGCATCGACGACGCCGTGCTCCTGGCGGAGTCCATACGCCGTGCAGTGGCGGAGATACGGGTGGCCGATGCGGGCGTCACGGTCAGCATAGGCGTGGCTGGGTTCCCTGCTGACGCCGCGACGTCCGAGCAACTGTTGGATGCGGCTGACGAAGCGCTCCTTGCGGCCACGGTCGCGGGAGGGAACGTCGTGAAGACCGCCTCCGACTCACGCGGATGATGATCTGGCTGGAACGCATCGGCATCGGCCTGCTGCTGACGTTGCTCGTCTTCACCAGCAGCGCAGTCGCGCTCACCTCTCCCGGCCTGACCCGTCTTCTCGTGGCCCGGAGCGGAGGTTCCGAGGTCTCGGGCCTGACCGAGGACGAGGCGCTGGATGCTGCCGAGGAGGTCAGGCGCTATGTCCTCGGCCAGGCAGACGCGCTCCCGGAGACCGTGGCCGGGCGTCCCGGCTTCGACGGGGAGGCCGTCGCTCATCTCGACGATGTGGCAGGAGCCTTGTCCTTCGCTCGGATGCTGGCATCGTTGAGTGCCGCGCTCCTGGCGGTATGGCTGTCGTGGTCGCTGGCGCGCCGTCGCTCGGCGGCCATCAGGGACTCGTTCAACACGGGGGCGCTCCTCACGGCCATGGTCGTCCTGGTTCTTGGAGTCTTCGCCCTCTTCGACTTCGAACGTTTCTTCACCGGGTTCCATGCCGCTCTTTTCGATGCAGGTACCTGGATGTTCCCGGAAGGCACTCTGCTCATCGCACTCTTCCCCGAACGCTTCTGGGTCGCCATGGCGACGCTCTGGGGGCTGCTGGGACTGCTCGGCGCTCTCCTGTTGTGGGGCGTGGGGGCCAACGTCGGAGGGCGTCTCGGCGAAGGCGCCGGCGACTCCTCGGAATGACAAGGCGCCCCAGAAGTGTAAACTTGCTTCGGACAGGAATCCCCCTCCAAGGGGAGATCGCCGGGCGACAGACCTCGACGGCGGTCGGGAGTCGGGGCTTATCGAGGAGGTGAGCAGCTTATGCCAGCCAAGGAAGGTTACTGCGTCAAGTGCAAGGCGAAGCGTGAGATCAAAGACGCTCAGGAGATCACGATGAAGAACGGGCGTCCCGCGACACAGGGCATCTGCCCGGTATGCGGCACCAAGATCTTCAAGATCGGCAAGTCGTAAGGACGTCTTTGCATATATGCAACGGACGCCGTCGGTTCTCCGGCGGCGTCCGTTCGTGTGTCCGCTCACGGTATGGCATTCTGTTGACAGGCATATCGGGCAAGCGTAGCGTGCTTATGCGCTGTCTGCCGAGTGGTTGTCGGCATCGAACGGAGGCGATGGACGCCGATGAACGTTATCGTCGTGGGCTGTGGCCGCGTGGGGTCCCAGCTCGCCACGCTGTTGTCGGTCGAAGGCCACAACGTGGTCGTCATCGACAAGGACCCCGAGTCCTTCAAGCGCCTCGGCACCCTTTTCAACGGTGTGACCATCACCGGGCTGGGCTTCGACGAGGACATCCTGACGGAAGCGGGTATCGAAGAGGCGGACGCCTTCGCTGCGGTCACGAACCTGGACAACACCAACCTCATGGCTGCAGAGGTCGCACGCAAGATATTCGGGGTCAAGCATGCCGTCGCCCGCCTGTACAACCCGTTCCGCGAGCGCACATACCAGCAGTTGGGCTTGGACTACGTCTGCGGGACCACGCTTGTCGCAGAGGTGCTCCTCGACAAGATCAAAGCAGGGCATGGCCACCACGTCTCGGCTCTCGGTGACGTGGAGATCATACAGTTCAAGGCGTCTGAAGCCACCGAGGGCAAGACGGTGGCCGACATCGAGATCGCCAGGCGTTTCCGGATCGCCGCCGTCTCGAGGGGGGACACCATGTTCGTCCCGGAACCCGAGACCATCCTGCACACAGGCGACATACTGATAGCGACCGTGAAAGACGAGGCGTTCGGCAAAGTGGAACGCTTCATGGAGGACTGAGCGATGTATGTCGTCATCAACGGCGGCGGCAAGGTCGCCTCGCATCTGGCCAGGGTGCTCGTCGAGAACGGGCACGACATAGCGCTCATCGAGAGGCGCGATGACATCATCGCGAAGCTGCAGCAGGAACTCGGCGAGAAAGCGCTGCTGATCCACGGGGACGGCTGTGACGCCCAGTACCAGGAGGACGCCGGCGTCGGGCGAGCGGACGTCTTCGTCTCTTCCACCGGTGACGACGACGACAACCTGGTCGCCTGCCAGTTGGCGCGAGTGGCCTTCGGGGTCCCCCGGGCCGTCGCCCGGGTCAACAACCCGAAGAACGAGCGCATCTTCAACACGCTGGGTATAGAGGCGATCTCATCGACGACCATCATCGCCAGGATGATCGAGGAAGAGACTACCGTAGGCGACATCAGGACCCTGATATCGCTGCGCAAGGGGAACATGGCCATCGTGGAGATAGAGCTTCCCACGGACCGCTGCGTGGTCTGCAACAAGAAGGTCGCCGAGCTTCCCTTGCCGGTGGACTGCGTGCTCGTCGCGCTGGTCCGTGGCGAGGACGAGGTCGTCACCGTGCATGGGGACACGGAGCTCCTCCCGGGTGATGTGGTCATAGCGTTCACATCAGTGGAGCACGAGAAGACCCTGAAGAAGGCGCTCACCGGCGAATGAGTCTCTGTGCAAGAGACGTTGCCCGCCCGGAGGGGACTGTTCTACAATCCAGCACACGTGTCGCCTGACGGCGCGCAAGATGCGGGCGTAGCTCAGTTGGTAGAGCGAGAGCTTCCCAAGCTCTAGGCCGCGGGTTCGAGACCCGTCGCCCGCTCCACAGGTTCCGGCCGGAAGCCGCCTTCGGGCGGCTTTCGTTACTTGCAGGAAAATACGCGTCCATGTCGAACAAGTGTTCGTAGAAGATCGCATCGACCCCTCCGCATGCGTCAAGACGAGAGGGGTCCATGATGCGAGTTCTCCGATGGTCGATCGAGTGCCTGCTCGTTCTGACGGTCTGTGTCCCGATGATGCCGGTGGCTGCGTCGGCGTCCTCAGGGGACGGGACGTGCTGGCCCCTGCGTGAGCCGACAGAGATCGCGGTAGGCTTCCGCGAGCGCTACACAGACCCGTCCGGGCGGACGCGCACCCATCTGGGGGTGGACCTGGAGGCATCTTGTGGAGAGGACGTGGTGGCCTGCGCATCCGGCTCCGTGTTGTTCTCGGGCCGCATCCCCTCGACCTCAGGAGACGTCCTCGCCGTGACGATCGGCCTTCCGGGAGGAAGGCGCCTCACGCTCTCGCCTCTCGAGACGGTGTTCGTGTCTGAGGGGGAGAGCGTGCAGCAGGGAGAGCCTCTCGGCATCCTCTCTGCATCCGGTGACCCCTCGTGTCCTTCGACCCATCTGCATGTGAGCCTGCGGGAGGGTGAGGAGTACGTGGACCCATGCCTGGTCTTGGTGCCCCCGACCCGGAAGCACTTCGCGGACTCAGGAGGAGCGGTCGTCCCCGAGGAACCGGACGACGCTGCGAACGGGCATCGCATCTCGGAGGATGCCTGCTGCGATGGATCAGAGGAGGACCTTTGCGAGCGACAGACGGCTCTTTGTGGAGAGGCGATGCCATCTGTGGGGGCAGACGTGGGGCGTGAGGATCTTTCCCGCGGGGCCTTGTCCGAGGAAGTCTTCTCGGGAACGACGGAGGCCTCCGTCGTCCATCAGGGAGAGAAGGCAGCTCACACAAGTCCGGGAGTGCTTGCTGCCGAGAAAGCGCATAGGGAGCTGATGAGCGCGACGGAGTCGAAGAAGAGGCGCAGTACGGGCATCGTGTGCGCCACGGCCCCGTCACTCATGTCATCGCCGGGTGCTACTTTGCGCGACAGGCCGACTTGCACCGTAACGGCGTGCGCGCTTCTTCTTGCAGCGGCACTGGGCAGCAGGCGTCTGGTCGGAGTGGCTCATCGGCGGGGGTAGCGTCGTTGCGGCGGCGGTCGGTCGGTGATACACTTCCTAGGCTTCATTTCCTGTCCCGGGCGTGCCTTCGAGTCCCGGGGCCGTGACAGTCCAGAGGAGGTGAACAGTTGAAGGCATATGAATTGATGTTGTTGCTCACACCCACTCTCGACGAAGAGGCTCGTGCGGAGACTCTCGACAAGGTCGAGAAGCTCATCGCATCGGAGAACGGGACCGTGGACAACGTCGACTCGTGGGGCAAGCGTAAGTTGGCCTACGAGGTAGACGACTTCACCGATGGCGACTACGTCGTCATCGATTTCCACGCAGAACCATCCTCGATCGCCGAGATCGACCGCGTGCTTCGCATCAGTGATCCGGTGGTCCGATTCATGATCGTTCGCCGCGACGACCGCGATTGATCGACGCAGGTAGACGAGTCCGGGCTGCTTCCCCTCAGGGACGAGCCGACAGGACGAAAGGTTGAACAGACATGAGCATCAATAGAGTCACCATAAGCGGGAATCTCACCAGGGACCCAGAGCTCCGCGCCCTTCCTTCGGGGACGTCCGTCCTCAGGATAGGCATGGCCGTCAACGACAGGCGCAAGAACTCGGAGACAGGCGAGTGGGAGGACGCTCCGAACTTCGTGGACGTAGTAGTCTTCGGCAAGCGTGCCGATGCGCTCTCCTCCATCCTCAGCAAGGGCTTCAAGATAGCCGTCGACGGCAGGTTGCGTTGGAGCCAGTGGGAGAACCAGCAGGGCGAACGTCGATCCAAGCTCGAAGTGGTCGCTGACGAGATCGAACTGATGTCCGGGCGTGGAGAGTCCGGCGGCTCCACATACGGTGCCTCCGGAGGAGGCGGTGCGCAGAGCGCCGGCCCGACGAGCTCTACCGGTGACGAAGAGATACCGTTCTAGAAGAAGATCCGCGGACGGGGCGACGATGACATGCCCCGCGCGCGCAAGGAGGCAAGGATGTCCGATTACGCTCGGAAGCCAAGACGCAAGTACTGCGCGTTCTGCAAGGACAAGGTCGAGTACATCGACTACAAGGACGCTCAGGTACTGCGCAAGTACATGACGGACCGCGGGAAGATAAAGCCGCGCCGCGTGACGGGCAACTGTGCGCAGCACCAGCACCAGCTCTCGATGGCCATAAAGCGGGCTCGCGAGATGGCGCTGGTCCCGTACACGATACCCGTCATCAGCGGCAGTCGCGGTGACCGTGGGCGTAGATAGCGAGACGAGGAGTTGTCGATGAAGGTCATTCTGACCCAGGAAGTGAAGGGCAAGGGTGGCGAAGGCGATGTCGTCGACGTCGCTCGCGGCTACGCCGTGAACTACCTTTTCCCCCGAGGGCTCGCCATAGAAGCGACGCCCGGTAACCTCAAGCAGCTTGAGTCGCGACTGCATAACATCCGTCGGCGCGAAGAGGCTCGCATGGCCGACGCTCAGGCGGCAGCCGACGCGCTCGAGGGCAAGACCGTCACGATCCCGGCCAAGGTCGGTGAAGAGGGGCACCTCTTCGGCTCGATCACCTCACACATGATCGAGAAGGCGATCGCCGAACAGCTCGACGTGGAGGTGGACCGTCGTCGGATCGATGTGCATGGCCACATCAAAGAGATAGGCGAGCACACCGTCAGCGTCCAGATATATCGTGATATCCGTGCGTCCGTGAAGGTGGACGTGGTGGCCGAGGGCGTGGCGCGCACGGTGGAGGAGCAGATCGCAGAGATCGAGGCTGCCGAGGCCGAGGCCGCTCAAACCGCCGAAGCCGAGAAAGAGGCCACTGAGGCCGCACAGACCGAGAAGGCCGAAGAGGCGAACGCCGATGCGGAGGAGGACGAGCCCACGCCTGACGAGGCGTCAGCAGTGGAGTGAGGTCATCCTCTTCGAATAGGTTCTCGATGACGAGGCGCTGTCGCAGACGGCGCCTCTTCTCTTCGTGAAGAAGTCGGGAATCTGTGGATAGTGTGGGAAACCCGAGTCGTTCCAGGCAGCTTCGAGAAGCATCTGTGGATAGCCGCGACCGCCCACTCTTCTCCTGTTGCCACCGGATGTCAGAGCGAGTAGTAAGAATGGTATCGGACACGGATACCCTTCGGCTCTTGTAGCCACACCCTGGAGGACAGATGGGCGACGTAGGCATGAGGGAAGACGCGGCATCGGGCGTGGGGGTCATAGAGAAGGTCCCCCCTCACAGCTTGGAGGCCGAGCAGGCCTTGCTCGGCTCCATGTTCCTGTCCAAGGACGCTGCCGAGACCGCCCTTGCGACGGTGTCCGCCGAAGACTTCTACAGGCCGGCCCACGCCATCATATACAAGGCCATAGGGCATCTCCACGACCGGAACATCCCCATAGACCAGGTCTCCGTGGCCGACCATCTCGAAGCCACGGGAGAGCTCGAGAAGATCGGCGGCAAGGCATACCTTCTCGACGTGACCGCTGTCGTGCCCACCGCGGCCAACGCCCATCATTACGCGAAGATCGTCAAACGCACGAGCACGCTTCGCCAACTCATAGGAGCCGCCACCCAGGTCGTCAGACTCGGCTACAACGCTCCTGACGACCTGGATGCAGTGGTGGAAGAGGCGGAGAAGCGCATCTTCGAGGTCACCAGCAAGAGGGTCGCAAGCAACTTCCAGCCCATAAAAGGCCTTCTCAAGGCCACGTTCAAGCAGATCGAAGAGCTAGCCGAGCGCAAGCAACACATCACCGGCATCCCCACGGGGTTCAAGGACCTGGACCGCCTGCTGGCCGGCATGCATCGAGGAGACCTGCTGATCCTTGCGGCCCGTCCTTCGGTGGGCAAGACGGCCTTGGCGCTGAACATAGGGATACAGGCTGCCAAGGAAGGCGCGAGCGTCGCCGTCTTCAGTCTTGAGATGGAGGCCGAGCAGCTGATACAACGCGTGCTCTGCTCCGAGGCCCGCATCAACCTCCAGGACGTGAGGACCGGGCACGTCAAGGACACCGATTGGACGAACATAGCCCGAGCGATGGATGCACTGCACAAACTCGATTTCTACGTCGACGACACACCGTCCATCAGCATGCTCGAGTTGCGCGCGAAAGCCCGACGCCTTCTGCGCGACAGACCCGACGGACTGGTCATCGTCGACTATCTCCAGCTCATGCAGCCCAGCTTGCGGCGTTATGAGAACCGTCAGACCGAGATCGCTGACATCAGCCGAGGGCTCAAGGCACTGGCCAAAGACCTCGAAGTGCCCGTCCTCGCGCTCTCTCAGCTCTCCCGCGCCGTGGAGCAGAGACAGGGCAAGCGACCGCAGCTCTCCGACCTTCGGGAGTCCGGGGCGATCGAGCAGGATGCCGACGTCGTCATGTTCATCGACCGCAACACGAACCCCCGTCCCGATGACGAAGAAGACGAGAACCGTCCTCCGCGCGGCATAGCGGAGATCATAGTGGCCAAGCACCGCAACGGCCCGACCGGCACCATCCCGCTCGTCTTCCATGAGCGCTTCACCAAGTTCATCACGGCCGAGAAAACCGTCTGACCTCGCTATCTCCTCTCTCTGTGGGGAACATATCTTTCGGCACCGCCATCGGGCGGGGTTCTGTCTCGAAGGAGCCGAATGAGCGAGAGATACGACGTGATCATCGTGGGCGCGGGGCCGGCCGGCATATTCGCTGCGCTCGAGATGGTCCGCCTGGGAGTGACCGACATCCTGCTGCTCGAGAAAGGCAAGGACCTTGCCGAGCGACACTGCCCGGCTCGTCAGACGCACTGCGTGGGATGCCCTTCCTGCGACATCATGACCGGCTGGGGCGGTGCAGGCGCTTTCTCGGACGGCAAGCTCACCTTGACCGGGGAGGTCGGCGGCTGGCTCGGTGAGATCGTCGGCGAAGAATACCTGGAGCGGTTGCTCGCACAAGCGGACGAGGTGTGGCTCGGGCATGGGGCCACCTCACACGTCCATGGGCCCGATCCGGAGACGGCCTCACGCTTGCAACGCGAAGCCGAGCTCGCCGGCATGCATCTCGTCGTCATGCGCATCCGCCATATCGGCACGGACAGGTCTCCCACGGTGTTGCAGTCCATGCGTGAGCATCTGGAGAGTGCCGGGGTCCGGATACGCACGCACACCGCGGCCACAGAGATCCTCGTGGACTCCGGTCGTGCCGTAGGCGTGGAGACAGCAGGGGGAGAGCGCCTGTATGCCGACGCCGTCATCGTCGCGCCCGGACGCGAAGGCTCAGAGTGGCTCGCCGCTCAAGCGAAACGCCTCTCGCTCACCCTCGTCAACAACGCCGTGGACATAGGGGTCAGGGTCGAAGTCCGGGCAGAGGTCCTCGAGTCACTCACCACAGCGTTGTACGAAGCGAAGCTCATCTACGATTCTCCGACCTTCCAAGACCGTGTGCGCACCTTCTGCATGAACCCCTACGGTGAGGTCACCACCGAGTCGTACGGGGACGTCATCACCGTGAACGGCCACTCGTACGCAGAGAAGAAGACCGCATACACCAACTTCGCCGTGCTCGTGAGCCAGAGCTTCACCCAGCCGTTCCATGAGCCGATCACGTACGGCCGCTCCATCGCAAGACAGGCGAACCTCCTCGGAGAGGGGATACTGGTCCAGCGGCTGGGAGACCTGCAGGCAGGCCGTCGTTCGACTCCTGAGAGGATAGCGAGCGCCTCGGTCTCTCCGACCATGCCAAAGGCCACGCCGGGCGATCTTGCATGTGTGCTTCCCTACAGGCATCTGACGGACATCCTGGAGTTCCTGGAGGCGATGGACGAGTTGGCTCCGGGCGTGGCTGCAGGCGACACCCTCCTCTATGGCGTGGAGGTCAAGTTCTACTCGTCGCGAGTGAAGGTGGACGATAGTCTCATGACGCAGGTCGACGGCTTGTATGCCATAGGTGACGGAGCTGGGATAACCCGCGGTCTGATGCAGTCTTCGGCATCGGGCCTGATCGCTGCGAGGAGCGTGGCCGAACGCCTCTCAGGTGCCTGAGGGCTCGTCTGCGGACTCTTCAGTGGCACCCTCGGCGTCAATCTTCCCCGCTTCGGCGTGACCTTCCCCCGCAGCCGCTCCTGCTTGAGCCTTGTCCTCGGCATCCTGCAACGTTGCCAGATGGACGAAGACGTCTTCGATGCTGGGCCTTATCCTCCTGATCTCCAGGAGGTCCATGCCGGCCGTGTCCAGGACATACTCGATCGTCTGCTCGGCCTGGGGGTGGTCGCCCATGTTCACGTGGAGCATCGTTCCGCTGAGGTAGACCTCCAC
>CAYWAF010000044.1:0-10957 GCA_964456355.1 uncultured Eubacteriales bacterium
TTGCTTATGAGGGTGGTGGTGCCGGTCTGCATGTCATGGAGGAAGACGTCCCGGCTGCCACCACTGGTTCCATCATCGTCATCAGGGTCCAAAGTGTCCGCCTTGGACTCGAAGACCACGTAACGACCGTCATCGCTTATCCGGGGGCCTGTCACGTCTTGGTTGGCCTGAGTGCCGTCCGAGGCGATGCTCACGCGTGTCGTCTCGCCGGACTGCAGATCATGGACGAAGATGTCCGTGCGATTGTTCGTATCGTTCGGAACAAGGTTGTCGGCATCGGACTCGAAGGCCACATAACGACCGTTGCCGCTGATGGCCGGATACTTACTGTCGTCGTTGGCCTGGGCGCCGTCGGAGGCGATGCTCACGCGTGTCGTCTCGCCGGACTGCAGGTAGCGGACGTAGATGTCGAGATGGCTGGTGTCATCGTCGGGAACGAGGTCTTTCCTGGTGAAGAAGGCGACTGCTGTGGCGGAATCGTCTATCGACGCTCCGCGCGCACCGCGGTCCGGCTCATCGCCATACGACCCGCCGCTGACACGCGTGGTCTCACCCGAGACCATGTCCTTGACGAAGACATCCGTGTAACCAGACGTGTCATCGTCAGGAACGAGGTTGTCGGCATCGGACTCGAAGGCCACATAGCGACCGTCCGCGCTCATCGATGGAAGGTCGTCTTTGTCTCCGCTGTCGTCATCGCCTGGTGTCCCATCAGAAGCCGAGCTCACGAGCGTCGTCTCACCTGAGGTCAGATCGTGGCGGAACACGTCCCTGTAACCGTTCGAGTCGCTTGCTGTGAGAGCGTTGCCTGACATGAAGGCGACATAACGCCCGTCCTCGCTTATCGCCGGATTCTTGGAGCCATGGTCACCGGGCTTGTCACCGCTCGAGTCCACACTCACGCGGACCGTTGTCAATCCGGCTCCCCAGTTGGCCGATGCCAGCGGCACCCCGGTAGCAATCATGAGCGCGACCGCCACAGTGACCGCAAGAGTAAGCCTCGCTTTTCTGAATCGATTAGAGAATGAGTGCACCGGCCTCATGTGAATCCTCTCCCCTCGGCGTCCTCGCGCACGGGTGAGCGCACGCAGAAACATAGCCCCTTTATGGCCTTCCTTCATTATTGCCTTTCTATGTGTGTTTTACGCATGAACCACACATAAGAAGGCCCCGCGTCTGCGAGGCCTTCAGAACGAGTGTCGTCTCAGAGATGTTGACCATACGTGCTCTATGCGCTGACCTGCTCCTTGGCCACTTCGACCAGCTGGGCGAAGGAGTCCGGGTCGTTGACGGCCATATCGGCCAGCACCTTGCGGTTAAGGTCGACTTCTGCCTTCTTCAGACCGTTCATGAACTGCGAGTAACTCATGCCGTTCTGACGAGCGCCGGCGTTTATGCGTGTGATCCAAAGCCGGCGGATCTCACGCTTCTTGTTGCGGCGGTCGCGGTAGGCGTACTGCAACGAGTGTTGGACCTGTTCTTTGGCTTTACGGTATGAGCGACTGCGGGTGCCGTAATAACCCTTGGCCTTGGACAGGGTGGTACGACGCTTCTTCTTCGCGCTGACTGCACGCTTGACTCTAGGCATGATGGATCAACTCCTTGCTGTGGACGAAGCGCCGGACTAGCCGATGCCGAGATTCTTGCGGATGACCCTCTCGTCACTCTTGTGGACATAAGAGTCCTTGCGGAAGGCCCTCTTACGCTTCGGGCTCTTCTTGGAGAGTATGTGGCTCTTGAAGGCGTTGGCTCGCTTTATCTTCTTGCCGGAACCGGTGGTCTTGAACCTTTTCGCAGTCCCTTTGTGGGTCTTCATCTTGGGCATCCGTCTCACTCCTACTCTGCGGTCCTATGCCTCCTCGGCTGCCGCCTCATCGGCCTTCTCGGTGTCCTTCTCCGAGGTGCCGTCGTTCTTCTCGTCACGCTTGGTGGGCGCAAGCATCATCAGCATGTTGCGCCCCTCGAGTTTGGGCGGGCTCTCGATGACCGCAAGATCCTCGACTTCCTCGGCCAACCTCTCGAGGATGGCGAGACCTCGTTCCGCATGTGCCATCTCACGACCCCGGAACATGATGGTCACTTTGACTTTCGCTCCAGCCTTCAAAAAGCGCACGACGTGACGTTTTTTGGTCTGGTAATCATGCTCGTCGATCTTGGGGCGGAACTTGATCTCCTTGATCTGGACCACGTGCTGGCTCTTGCGAGCCTTCTTGGCCTTCATGGCCTGGTCGTACTTGTATTTGCCGTAGTCCATGATCCTGCATACCGGCGGGTCCGCGTTCGGTGCTACCTCGACCAGATCGAGTCCTTGTTCGTCTGCGATCCTCATGGCGTCCTCGGTCGCATAGAGCCCCAACTGGGAGCCGTCCACGCCGATGAGCCGTACCTTCGGTACGCGTATACGCTCGTTGACCCTCGGTTCGACAGTGCTGATGGGCTGGTCACCTCCGTATGGCGGATCACTACGACCCGCACCCGACTACAAACTACAAAACGTCCCGGCGGCACAGCCGACGGGACGCTACCTTAGTCTGAGAGTCTTACCACTCTCTGACCTGTATCGACCAGACAGCTACCCGAAGCGGCGCCGCAAGGTGGGGACCTGCTCGACCCCTGCAGGGCCGGGGTCCCTCTTCATCTCTTTATGCTGTTGTGGCGTGGACAGTATAGAGGGCGGTCGTGGGAGTGTCCAGCGTCACTGCTCCACGACTTCGACCAGCACTTCGTCTTCGGGCTCCCGGTAACGGATCGGGGGAACCACGACGTAAGCGCTGCCACGACGGATGGCCACGACGACGTCGGAGCCCTCGGGTAGGTCTGCCAACGTGCAATGTGCTGTGATCTCCGTGCCATCGGGTAGGGCCACGATCACCCAATCCCCTTCACCCTTGTACTTAACGAGCGTGCCCGGGATCCTGTGGTGCTTGAGGTAGTACCTCCCGAGCAGGAAAAGACCGACGAGAAGCACGACACCTCCCGCGACCCACAGCACAGCCACGACACCGAGGACCACTCCGGCGGTCCTCAGAGCAGCGTTGGCACGCGACAACAGAGCTCCATACATCTCGTTGACACTCTCGCCGAGACTCAGGTGGTCATCTTCCGGTCGGGCCAACGCCCGCATATTGAGTACACGCATGTCGACTCCTCCTCTATCGGATGAACGAAGCGGCACATGCTGCCGCGAACCATCATCGCTGGAGTCTATTTACCCGATGGAAGCGATGCTGATACAGATGAGGGACAGATATGGCAGCAAATCTAACGATCCGGGGTCTCGGCAGCGATCCTGGAGATGATGTCGGCCACGTCCATCGCACCTATGTCGCCTTCCGTGCGCTCACGCACGGCGACCGTCCCGGCCTCGGCCTCCCTGTCGCCCACAACGAGCATGTAGGGGACTTTCTGCTGCTGGGCCTTGGCGATCTTGATCTTCATCGGCTCGGACTCGGCGTATGTCTCGACACGTAGCCCTGCTTCCTTCAGTTCGGTCGCGACCTTCTCGGCATAGTCCAGATGGCGGTCGGCTATGGGGATGATGACGGCCTGGACAGGCGCCAACCATGTGGGCAACGCGCCTGCGGTGTGCTCGAGCAGGATGCCGAAGAAGCGCTCCAGACTACCGAAGATGGCGCGATGGAGCATGAACGGCCGCGCTTCGTCGTTGTCGGCCGTGCGGTAAGTGATATCGAAACGTTCCGGCAGGTTGAAGTCGACCTGTATGGTGGAGAGTTGCCAGACGCGACCTATGGCGTCGCGCACCTTGATGTCGATCTTCGGTCCGTAGAACGCCCCGTCGCCCTCGTTGATGTCGTAGGCCAGACCCCACTCGTCGAGTGCTTGCATGAGCGCCTTGGTAGCCGTCTCCCAGTCCTCATCGCTGCCCACGGACTTCTCGGGCTTGGTCGAGACCTCGGCCGAGTACTCGAAGCCGAAGGTGTCCATGATGAACTTGGCGAGGTCGAGCATGGCTTTGACCTCGGGCACTATCTGCTCTGAAGTGCAGAAGATGTGGGCGTCGTCCTGGGTGAAGCCGCGGGCGCGCATCAGGCCGTGCACCACGCCGCTGCGCTCGTGACGATAGACGGTACCGAACTCGAACAAGCGCATAGGCAGGTCGCGATAGCTGCGCACGTCGGCAGCGTAGACCAGCAGCGCGCCGGGGCAGTTCATGGGCTTGACGGCGTACTCGCCCGGCTCCTTGCCCTCGCCCTCGTCGGTCTCGAAGAAGTACATGTTCTCGCGGTAGTAGTCGTAGTGCCCGCTCGTCTTCCAGACGTCGGCCTTGTAGATATGGGGCGTGCGTATCTCGACGTACCCGCGCTCGTAGAGGTCGGCACGCAGCCAGTCGATGAGCAGCTGGAGGGTCCTGGCACCCTTGGGATGGTAGAGGACGAGTCCGCTACCGGCCATCTCGTCGAAGTGGAAGAGGTCCAGTTCCTTGCCCAATTTGCGATGGTCGCGCTTCTCGGCCTGCTCGATGCGCTCTAGATAGGCGTCCAGGTCCTTCTTCGAGAACCAGGCCGTACCGTAGATACGCTGGAGCATCGGCCTGTCGGAGTCCCCGCGCCAGTAGGCGCCGGCCACTTTGATGAGCTTGAAGGCCCCGATCTTGCCGGTGTGCGGGATGTGAGGACCTCTGCAGAGGTCCGTGAAGGTACCCTGAGTGTAGATGGACACGGTCTCGTCCTCGGGTATCTCCTCTATGAGTTCCTGCTTGTAGGGCTGGCCGTCGAAGGCATCGTACGCCTCCAGCTTGGTGAGCTCCGCACGCTCGAAGGGCAATTCCTCGGCGATTATCTCCTTCATCCGCTCTTCGATGCGCTCGAGGTCCTCCGGGGTGAACGCCCGGCCTATGTCGAAGTCGTAGTAGAAACCGTCCTCGATGGCAGGACCGATGCCGAACTTCGCCATGGGGAAAAGCGCTTTGACCGCCTCCGCCATCACGTGTGCCGTGGAGTGACGGAGTATGTCGAGCGCCTCGTCGCTTCTGTCCGTGACGATCTCGACGGACTGCCCGTCCTCGACGACGGTGGTGGCATCGACGAGTTCACCGTCGACCTTGCCGGCGAGCGTGGCTGCTGCAAGACGAGGACCGATGGCAGCCGCCACATCGGCTACCGTCGAACCCTCCGGGACGGTCATCTCGCTGCCATCGGGAAGCGTGACCGTGACCTCGACCATCGGAAGCATCAACTCCTCGGGATGAGACACGCCGCAAAGGGGCGGCTCATGCAGATGTACCCGTCATTGCTTGGTCTTGCAGTACGGGCAGACATGCCAGTTCAGCTTGAGCGCTCTCCCGCACTCCACGCAAGGTTTTCGCAGTTTCTTCATGCAGTAAGGACAGATGAGATAGTCCTTCTCCACCGGCTTGTAACACGCAGGGCACGTCTCGAGGTCGCGCATGAGCGCTACCTCTTTGGCCCGTATCTCCAGTTCACGCTCGCGCGCGTCGTCTGCGAACTCCGGAGGACGCACCACCATGTATATCGCCCATCCGAAGACATCGAAGATGAAGGTCGTGAGTGCCCAGAACCATGCCATGGCTCCTCGGCGGTCGGCATCGCGGTAGGTCCAGAACGTCAGGGCGAAGTGGAAGACGATGAAGAAGAGCGTACACAACTGAGTGAGCAGCTTGAACTCGCCACTCTGCGTGATCGGCGCGAATATCTCGCCCATGTCCTCCCTTTCCGTTCCGGCATCCACCCGGATACGAGCGAGTGCCGCATGACTAGAGGGATTCTAGCAGAACGCGAGGTTATCGAGTCACTATCCGTTCGGCATCTGTAACCGTCACCAGTGAACCTGTCACCACCACATCATCCCCGCGACGGACGCGAAGCTCCTCGAGTGCCTCGCTCATCCCTGCGAAGACGGCCGGCCTCTCACCTGTCACAGCAGCCACGACCTCGCTCAGACCCTCGGCAGGCATCGCCCGCTCACTCGTGGGCGTCATCACAGCGAAGTGGCCTGCGACGGGAGCGAGCGCTTCGATGATGCCGCGAGCGTCCTTGTCCGAGAGCACCCCCAGGAGCACCGTCGGCCCACTCTCTCCGAACGCGTCCCGCACCGCCTCTGCGAGCACGGTGGCGGCGTGAGGATTGTGTGCACCGTCCAGAACGAGCCAGGGCTCTCTGCGCACGACCTCGAAGCGTCCGGGAAGAGAGAGGCCCGAGAGAGCCGTCGAGACCGCGGACGGGTCGAGTCGGCCGAGTGTCGCTTCTGCCACAGCGAGAGCGACGGTCGCGTTCCCTGCCTGATAGGCGGGCTGATGGAAAGCGACCTCGAAGCGAGCAGGATGCAACCCGTCGACCGAGAAGCGCGTCGTGCCGTCAGGAGACGTCGGTCGCGCGAGGACCTCGAAGGTCACGACATCGGTGAGCGAGGTATGCTGCCCCGCTGTGCGGACAGCCACCAGGTCGGCGCCTACGCGTCGAGCGTGTCCCGCCAAGACCTCCTCCACCCCTGCGGTATCCGGCCCTATCACGGTGCAAGCTCCTTCGCGCATGACCCAGGCCTTCTCTGCGGCTATCGCCTCGAGCGTGTCACCGAGGTGTTCCGCATGGTCCATCGCCACGCTGACCACCGCTGCCGCCTCCGGCGAGACCACGCTGGTCGCGTCCCATCTCGCACCCATGCCGACCTCCAAGACCCCCACTTCCACCTGCGCCTCCTTGAAGAGGCGGAGTGCGGCAGCTGTGAGTATCTCGAACTCCGTGGGTGCGCAGAAAGCGTCATCGTGACATGAGAGTCCGTCAGCGACGGTGAGTACGGTATGCACGGCCCGTGCGAACCGCTCCCGCCCCACGGCAAGACCTCCGACCTCGATCCGTTCTCGATATTCGAGCAGATGCGGGCTCGTATAACAGCCGGTCCTCACTCCATGGGCCTCGAGGAGAGTGGCGACCATCCTGGCGACGGAGCCCTTCCCGTTCGTCCCCGCTATCTGGATGGCACGGAAAGCATCCTGGGGACGACCCATCGCCTCGGTCAGCGCCTCGATCGTGAGAAGGGAGGGGTGGATCCCGAAACGCACGGCATCATGCAACGCGACGACAGCGTCCTCATAGCCGAACCCGTCCGACGGAGCGGCCACGACGGCCTCCTTACGCGAGTTCCGCCAGTTGGGCCTCCAAGGTCGCCACCGTCTCGCGAAGTTCTGCGGCCTTGTTGCGGTCCTTCTCCACTATCTCGGAGGCGGCCTTCGACAAAAAGCCCTCGTTGGAGAGTTTCTTGTCGAGTCTGGCAAGGTCGGCACGCACCTTGTCCAACTCCTTGCTCACGCGTGCCTTCTCCTCGGCGAGGTCCACGAGACCCTCCAGGGGAACGTAGAGCTCGAGTCCTATGGCCACAGCAGCCGCTGAGTGGGGCGGTTTCTGCGCCTCAGCATCTATCCGCATGTCCCCCACTCCTGCAAGGGCGCGTATCTGCTCGGCAAGGTTGTCGACCAGCATCGCATCGGCTCCTGCAGCCTTGATGACCACGTCCACAGAGCGTTTGGGAGAGACGTTGTACCGGGAGCGTATGGCACGCACGGCCGAGACGATCTCCTGCAGGGCCGCGATGGAATGCTCGGCACCTTCATCGGAGAAGCGAGCCATCTCCTCGGCATCAGGCCACGCGGCCACCATCAGGGAGTCGGCGCTCTCGTCCTGCGGAAGAGGCAGGCGACGCCATATGGCCTCGGTCACGAAGGGCATCATCGGATGGAGCAGGCGCAACGCCTTGTCCAGCACGAACACCAGGTTGCGACGGACCGTCTGAGCGCTGTCCCCTCCCTCAGCAAGACGCGGCTTGGCGAGTTCTATGTACCAGTCGCAAAACTCCGACCAGAAGAAATCGTAGAGAGAGCGCGCCACCTCGCCGAAGTGATAGGCGGTAAGGCCCTCGTCCACCACCGCGGTGAGCTCGGCCAGACGCGACAGTATCCAGGCGTCCGCGACGGTCTCGATGGCGGGTCCGCCGGGTTCGTATCCCTCGTCGATGTTCATGAGGACGAAGCGGCTGGCGTTCCACATCTTGTTGGCGAAGTTGCGGCTGGAGAGAAGTTTCTCCTCGGCGAAGCGGATGTCCTGGTTGCCCGTGGTCTGGAGCATCAGCCCGAAGCGCATGCCGTCGGCACCGTAGTCCTCCATGAGCTCCAGCGGGTCCACGCCCGTACCCAACGACTTGCTCATCCGCTTGCCTTCGGCGTTGAAGACGGTGGGATGGATGATGACATCGCGGAAGGGTATCTCGCCATCCACGAAGTACATCCCGCTCATGATCATGCGAGCGACCCATAGGAAGAGGATGTCGCGCGCGGTCGACAGCACGGCTGTCGGATAGAAGTAGTCGAGACGGGGATCCGGCTCGGGCCAGCCGAACGTCGCGAACGGCCACAGTTGGCTGGAGAACCAGGTGTCGAGCACGTCCTCGTCCTGGTGGATGGAGGTGCTGCCGCACTTCACGCACTCGGTCGGGTCCTCCATCGCAGCGAACATCTCTCCGCAGTCATCGCAGTAGAAGACCGGTATCTGATGTCCCCACCACAACTGACGGGAGACGCACCAGTCACGGATGTTCTCCATCCAGTGGAAGTAGACGTTCTCCCAGCGCTTCGGGTGGAACTTCACGCGCTCCTCACGCACCGCCCGGATAGCGGGCTCAGCCAACGGCTTCATGTCCACGAACCACTGGTCCGACAGCCACGGCTCTATGACAGTGTGACAACGGTAGCAGTGACCCACGGCGTGCATGTGGTCCTCGACGCCAACGAGTAGACCCTGCTCTTCGAGGTCGGCGACCACGCGCTTGCGTGCCTCGTAACGGTCCAGGCCCTCATAAGGACCACCTTCGGCGGAGATGGTGGCGTCAGCGTTCATGATGTTGACCTTCTCGCAGCCATGACGCTCGCCTATCTCGAAGTCGTTAGGGTCGTGCGCCGGTGTGACCTTCACCGCGCCCGAGCCGAACGAGGGGTCCACGTACTCGTCGGCCACTATGGGAATCTCACGGCCGACGAGCGGAAGCACCACCGTAGCGCCCACCAAGTCCTTATAGCGCTCGTCATCGGGATGGACGGCCACGCAGGTGTCACCGAGCATCGTCTCAGGCCGCGTGGTGGCCACCACTACGTGATCCACGCCCCCGACCGGCTCCTTCAGCGGATAACGGATGCTCCAGAGCTTGCCGTCCAGGTCTTCGTGCTCGACCTCGATGTCGGAAAGGGCCGTCGAGCAGCGTGGGCACCAGTTGATGATGCGCTTGCCGCGATAGATCAGCCCTTTCTCGAACCAGTCCACGAAGACCTTGCGGACCGCCTTCTGGTACGAGGGATCCATCGTGAACCACTCGTCGGAGTAGTCACACGAGCATCCCATCCGCTTGAGCTGCTCGATGATTATCGAACCGTGCTCCTCGCGCCACTCCCAACACATCTCGACGAAGCGTTCGCGACCCACGTCGTAGCGGGACTTCCCCTCCTTGGCCAGTCTCTGCTCGACCTTGTTCTGAGTGGCGATACCGGCGTGGTCGGTCCCTACCACCCAGCGCGTAGGACGGCCGGTCATGCGAGAGCGCCTGATGACGACGTCCTGGATGGTGTTGTTGAGAGCGTGTCCCATATGCAGAGAGCCGGTGACGTTGGGCGGCGGGATGACTATCGAGAAGGGCTCCTGTCCTTCCACGATGGGTTGTTCGAAGTAGCGACCCTCGACCCACGAGTCGAATATCTCGGGCTCCACCTGGTGCGGGTCGTATGCCTTGGGCATCTCGGTCACGTGCAGTCATCCCTTCTGCTGGAGTGCTCGAAGCCGCGCAACGCCGTGAAAAAGCGTCTGTTGATTCTATGACAAGCAGAAAAAGGGCACCAGACAGGAGAAACGATGAAGGAGTTCTCTAGTTTCGCTAGAATATCGAAAGATACAGGTGGGGGTATAAGAGACACCCTCTCTGTTCCGATATTAACGACAGGAAGCGAGTACGAGCGCGGGGATGCGCGAGTCCGGTGGAGATGATTCTGATGGCCGACTGCTCACTCATCGACAGCTGCATATTCTTCAAGGAGAAGATGCAGAACATGCCGAGCATGACGAAGATGTACAAGCAACGCTATTGCAAAGGTGAGATGGAGCAATGTGCGCGCTACCAGGTCTACAAGGAAGTAGGTAAGGGCAACGTCCCGGACGATCTCTACCCCAACGATTCGGCAAAGGTCGAAGAAGTACTCAGGAAGGTCCTCGCCAAGTAGGATCCATCCAGAACCGATCGCACAGGGTCGTCAGGCAGAGACCTCCGCATCCCCGCGCCGCACGATCGTAGGACCAGTATCCCCCATCACCGTCTCTTCAGTGACGACGACAGACTCTATGTCGTCTGCGCTGGGAAGGTCGTACATCGTATCCAACAGCAACCCTTCCAAGATGGAGCGCAGCCCGCGAGCGCCCGTCTCGCGCTTGATGGCCTCATGGGCGACCGCGCGCAGAGCCTCGTCCGTGAAGCGAAGTTCCACCCCTTCGAGTTCGAAGAGCCTCGCATACTGCTTGACGAGCGCGTTCTTCGGTTCCGTGAGGATCTTGACCAGGTCGTCCTCGCGCAACTCCTCGACGTGGGTTATCACCGGTATGCGTCCGACGAACTCGGGGATCATGCCGTAGGAATGAAGGTCCTCCGGAAGGGCCTGAGCGAAGAGTTCACCCTTGCGATGCTTGGAGACGTCGGTGAGGTCGGCCTCGAATCCCACGCCCTTGCGGCCTATGCGGTCGGCGATCATCTTCTCCAGACCGACGAACGCACCGCCTAAGATGAACAGTATGTTCGTGGTGTCGATGCGGATGAGTTCCTGCTGAGGATGCTTGCGCCCGCCCTGTGGCGGGACGGCGGCCTCCGTGCCTTCCAATATCTTGAGCAGCGCCTGCTGGACGCCCTCACCACTGACGTCGCGCGTGATGGACAGGTTCTCCGCCTTGCGCGC
>CAYWAF010000044.1:11057-12630 GCA_964456355.1 uncultured Eubacteriales bacterium
TTGTAATGGTTGTAGACGGCTACGGACAGGATCTTCTTCGCCCGCTCCTGGCCTATGACGTATTCGTTGAGGGCCTCGTATATCTGCGCAGGCGTGGGGAGGTCCTCCCCGAAGGTGGTGGCTACTTCTTCAGCAGCCTCGTCGGCCACTATGTCGCTGCACAGCTCGACGCACTCGTCACATATGTAGACGCCGGGACCGGCTATGAGCTTGCGCACCTGGCGCTGGCTCTTGCCACAGAACGAGCACTTCAGCTGTTCGGGACCTTCGGATCTGGGTGACATCCTGTCCTCTCCCATGGCGGCCGGCGAGGCGACCTGTCTACTCGGACTCCTTGCGGCTGGTTATCACGCGGTCCACCAGCCCGTACTCGCGGGCCTCCTCGGCCGTCATGATGTTGTCGCGCTCGGTGTCCTGATGGATCTTGTCTATCTCCTGGCCGGTGTGGCGTGCCAGGATCTCGTCGAGTGCCTCGCGCATGCGCAGCATCTCCTGGGCCTGGATCTCGATGTCGGTCACCTGGCCCTGCATCCCGCCCCATGGCTGGTGGATGAGGATGCGGCTGTGCGGCAACGCGAAGCGCTTCCCCTCTGTCCCGCCCGCCAGAAGGACGGCTGCCATCGAGGCACACTGGCCGATGCAGATGGTTGAGACGTCACATTTGATGTACTGCATCGTGTCGTAGATGGCGAGGCCTGCGGTGATCGAGCCTCCGGGGGAGTTCACGTAGAGGTTGATGTCCTTTTCGGGATCCTCGCTCTCCAGATGGAGCAGTTGAGCGATGATGAGGTTGGCGATGTCGTCCGATATCTCATGGCCGAGGAAGACCACGCGCTCGTTGAGCAGGCGGGAGAATATGTCGAAACTGCGCTCCCCCCTCGCGGTCTGCTCGACGACTATCGGGACGAGGTTCTTCGGGTCGGTGGCCATCTCTACTCCTCTGCGTCTTCCGCGCCTTCTGCTTCATCGGCAGCGGCATCATCAGAATCGCTGGAATCGTCACCGGAGGCAACACCTTCGGTGTCTTCCGGCTCGCGTTCCTTCTCTATGACTTCCACGTTCTCCGGATCCATCAGCCAATCGACGGCCTTCTTGTGCACGATCTGCTCTCGTATGGCGGAGATGACGCCTGCTTCCTCCCACTTCTTGCGCAGTTCCTCCGGAGTGACGTCAGGGTCGGTGGCCATCTCGGCGAAGACCTGGTCGATGTCCTCATCGGTGACCTCGAAGCCCTGCATCCTGAAGAGCGCTTCGAGCGCCAACTCCTCCCGGACGGTGGACTCGGCCTGCTTGTCTATGTCCTCATCGAGCTTCTCCGGAGGGATGCCGGTGGCCATGACGTACTGCTCGAGAGTCATGTCCCGTGACTTGAGGCTGTTCATGAAGTCGCGGCGTATCTGTTCGCGGGTCACCTCTATCAGCGCTTCAGGAATCTCCCCGACCAGTCGCTCGGCCAGGGCCGCTCTTGCGGCCTTCTCGTGTGCCCTGGTGCGACCCACCATCTTGGAGTGGTCGAGGTCTTTCTTCACGGCCTCGCGGAACTCCTCCACCGAATCGTACCCGCCGGCCATCA
>CAYWAF010000045.1:0-10586 GCA_964456355.1 uncultured Eubacteriales bacterium
GTCAGCTCCTCTCTGGACGTGAAGATAGTCTTGAACAGGGTCCTCGACGTGGTGCAGAAGATATTCTCGGCTGCAGCGGTCTCGCTGATGACTTACAAGAACAGGAGCAAGACGATCGAGACGGCGATGGCGCGGGGATTGGTCTCCAACGAGATGCTGCACTTCTCGTGCGAGCCCGGAGAGGACATCCCCGGCATGGTGTTCGAGTCCGGGACTCCCGCGAAGATAGACGACCTGGAGGAGACCAGCGAGAGCAGGCTCGCACGTTTGGCCGTCGAACAAGGGCTGCACTCCGTCCTCTCCGTCCCCCTACTGGCGAGGGCCCGCTCTCTGGGAGTGCTCACCGTTTTCGGGATGACGCCTGCGCTCTTCACGGAAGAAGACATGAGCCTTCTGCACACCTTCGCCTCTCAAGCCGCTTTGGCGTTGGACACCGCTGCCATGTTCAGCAGGGAGCACGCCGTCTCCTCGGTGCTGCAAGGAAGCATCCTGCCCGAGACGGTGCCGGACTTCGACGAACTGGAGACCGACAGCGTCTATAGGGCCGCTGGTGAGGAGGTGGAGATAGGTGGTGACTACTATGACGTGTTCCGGCGTCCCAACGGAGAGTTGGTCGTAGCGATAGGGGATGTGGCAGGTAAAGGGGTCATCGCCGCGACCAAGACCTCCATGATCAAGTACACGCTGCGTGGACTTGCTGCGACCGGGTTGTCGCCTGCGGAGATGATGAGCGAGTTGAACCGAGTCGTTGGAGAGGCAGGAGACTCCAGCGACATCGTCACGGTGTGGGTGGGCGTCATCTCACAAGGAGGCGGTCGTTTGCGTTATGCGAACGGAGGTCATCCGCCTGCGTTGCTCAGGCGGGCCGGCAGCGGTCGGATAGAACGTCTGTCTCCTACGGGGCCGCTCTTGGGAGCCGTCGCGACCGCTTCCTACGACGAAGTGGCCTTCGACCTCGAGCCCGGGGATATGATCCTTCTCTATACTGATGGGGTCACGGAGGTCCGACAGGGGAATAAATTCTTTGGCGAAGGACGCATCCGTAGGTCTTTGCGGTACGGAGGCGCTCCTCGAGAGGTCATCGAGCGTCTTTTGAGAGCGCTGGACAAGTTCGCGCCCGGAGAGATGAAAGATGATGCAGCGATACTGGCCGTCCGCATCAGAGAACAAAGCGGGACAGAAGATGGAAGACCTGCCGAAGAAGACTGAGATAACGCACACCATAGCCAAGCATCCGGAGATACACGCGTGCGTGCTGACCGCTCACGGCGACATGGACCTGGCTGTCGTGCCGGAGATACGGGCAGAGCTCCAGGACGTCATCGACACCGGTTTCATCTACATCGTCATGGATCTTTCCGATGTCGGATACGTCGACTCCTCAGCGCTCGGTCTTCTGGTCTGGCTGGACCATGAACTCGCCGGCACCGAAGGTCGGGTGGTGCTCACCGGGGCCGATGAGAACGTCAGCAGGATATTGGAGATATCCGGGCTCATATCGGTCGCTGGTTCGGTCAGGACCAGCGACACGGTGGAGGACGCCTTGCGCGGGCTCGACATCCCCGTCAACACTGGCAGCCCCATGTGGGCGCAGGAGATGACGATGCCGGCGGACGTCAGAGCTCTCAGCGCGGTGCGGGAGCGAGCCAGCTCCATGATGATGGCCCTGGGCTTCAGTGATGCGGCACTCTTCGACATAAAGGTCGCCTTAGGTGAGGCTCTTGCGAACGCCGTGCGCCATGGCTCGCCGGCCGGGGGTGATGCGGCCGTCTCCGTCAACGTGCGCGCCTTCGAGGACAGGGTGGAGATAGATGTGACCGATTCGGGCACAGGTTTCGACGGGGCGCATCCCGGCGCAGAGGACCTCTACGCTTCCGGTGGACGAGGGATCATGTTCATGCGTGCCCTGATGGACGACGTGCGCTTCTCCTCTGCATCAGGAGGGGGTACAGTCGTCACGTTGGTCAAGCATCGTCCATGACCTCGTCTGAAAGACCCTGAGAGAAGATAGGACTCGTCCAGTTGACACCTCGTCTGAAGGTCGTTGTGTTCGATGCCTCGTTCGGAGGAGGGCATAGGGAGTGTGCCGCCGCCATCGAGGAGTACTATCGCAGGCATAGGGCCGACGAGGTCGATGTGACGACGCTGGACTTCTTCGAGACCTTCGCACCCAACCTCAACGTGTTGGCGCGTTTCGCCTTCCAGCAGTCTACGGAGTTCTTCCCCTCGCATGCGGGGACCTTCGAGGAGATGGCCCGCGAGATGTCTTCCAACCCCGTCGTCGAGGAGTTCGCCTCCGGCGGACTCGATCGGGTGAGGGGATATCTTGAGAGCGAGCGTCCGGATGCCGTGCTGTCCACGTTCTCTGTAGCCGGGGGCTTGGTCGCGGAAGTGCGACCGCCTTCTCTGTCGGTCGCTGCGACGCTCATCGTCGACCTCGACCCTCGTCGAGCCTGGCTCCATCCGTCCACCGACATCCACTTCGTCGCGAACGAAGAGTCGCGCGAGGCACTGGTGCTTCGTGGCGTAGGCTGGGAGAACGTCGTGGTCTCCGGTGTGCCGGTGGATGAGGTCTTCGCAGAAGATGCATCGCGTTCCGAGTGCAGGAAGGGTCTGGGGCTCGCCGAGAGGTTCACGTTGCTGCTCACGCCCGGTCGCCGCTCTCCGTCGGACACCATCGACCTTGCTGAAAGAGCGGTTGCACTCGGCATCCAGGTGGTCCTCGCGACAGGAGGCGATCACAGGCTGTCGCGAAGAGTGAGGGAATCGCACATCGAGAACGGGATGCTGAAGGTGCCCGATCCTGCAGAAGATATGCATAGAATGATGAAGGCAGCCGACGTGATGGTCGGGACTGCGGGGGAGGCCGCGTTGTTCGAGGCGTTGGCGGTCGGAGTGCCGATCGTCATCTCCGAACCGGTCCCGGTGCAAGAGGTCTGCAACGTCGACTTCCTTGTGAACTACGGGGCAGCCCTTCTCTCCCGCGACGATGATGACGTGCTGGAAAGGTTGCGGTTCCTCTCTGCGCATCCGTCCCGCCTCGAGAGGATGGCGTCGGATGCGAGAAGCCTGGGAAGGCCTTCTGCCGTCCAGGCGGTATGTGAACGCATCGTCGCGGCGGCCCGAGTAGGACCTCATGGGGGATGAGATGATCAAGGCGGTGTTCTTCGATGTCGGCAACACGCTCGTCTATCCCTATCCGAGCGTCTCTGCCGTGTGCGCCGAGGTCTTGCAGGAGGCGGGGCACGACCGCCAGATAACCGACATCGAAGCCATCCTTCCCATGGTCGACGAGTACTACGAGGACAGATATCGGGAAGACGACACCTTCTGGACCAGCGAACAGGAGACCTCCGAGATCTGGACGGGCATGTATACGCTGCTCTGCCGCAAACTGGGCATCGAGCAGGATGCAGAAGGACTCGCCCGTCGCGTGTACGACGAGTTCGGCGAGCCTTCGCGATGGCGACTGTACGACGACGTCAAGCCTGCTTTCTGGCGTCTCAGCGAACATGGCTTGAGGCTCGGCGTGATCTCCAATTGGGACCGCCGACTCGAAGCTCTTCTGGACGGTTTGGGTTTGGGTGAGATGTTGGATACGGTACTCTCCTCTGCAGTGGTAGGGTTGCACAAACCCGACCCACGGATCTTCGAGATGGCGATGGAGAAGTTGGATGTCAGGCCCGAGGAGTGTGTCCATGTCGGAGACCACCACTACGCGGACCTTCTCGGCGCGAGGTCTGCAGGCATGAGAGCACTGTTGATAGACCGTCACGGGGGCGATGCCGTCGAGGCGGACCTGAGGTCGCTCGACGAGATCGACTCGTTGCTGGGATGGGCGAGGTGAGCTCTATGCGGAAGATGGCATGGGTGGCACTCCCGCTCGCAGTGTTGTTGTCAGTAGGGGTGGCCTATGCCGCCTACACGTTGGCTGGCTATTCCTGGGACCAAGTGGTCTCCTACCACTCTCCATACGCGGACTATGACCGACCCTGGGCGGGCACCCCCGCCGAGCATCCTGTGGCCTCCGAAGAGGAGACGGAGGCGCCACGGATGGTCCTCATCATCGTGGACGGTCTCGGAGCGGATGCTGCTGAGACCATGAGCTCGCTGAACACGCTGAGCGGATATGGCTCCAACATGGTCGCCATCACGGCTCAGCCCTCCCTCTCATATCCGACATGGACGACGATACTGACCGGAGCTCCTCCGGAGATCAGTGGGGTGACCACCAACTGGTTCGACGGTCCCGTGCCCGTGGAATCCATCGTGGACGTGGCGCTCGCCAACGGGATGAGGACCGTCATGGTCGGTCCCGAGTCCTTCGAGACGATGTATCTGGACGGATGGAAGGGCGACCGAGACCTCAGCACCTATCTGAAGCCATGGAGCGATGAGGGCTACATGTCCTCGGATTTCGTGAACCATGCCATCGACCTCATCGAGGAGAAGGACCCTCGGCTGACCGTCCTGCATCTGCCGGACGTCGATGAGACGGCTCACCGTCACGGGAAGGACTCGGATGAGTTCCGCGAGGTGGTGGGACGGATAGATGCAGACATCTCCCGCCTTGTGGGAAGGGTCCAAGACGACCGCACCACGTTCGTGATCACCGCCGACCACGGACACATCACCCCCGGAGGTCATGGAGGGTGGGAGCCCGAGGTGACGAGAGTGCCTGCGATATTCGTCGGACGCGGCGCGGCCTCCCAGAGGGATGAGCAGATGCGACAGGTGGACATAGCGCCCACCTTGGTCGGCTTCCTCGGTCTGCCTGTGCCGCGTTACTCGATAGGCGAGGCGAGGGAAGACATCCTTCTGATCGACCGGGAGGAAGCGGTGAATGCGGCCGAAGAGGAGTATCGTGCCTTCGCCGAGGACTATCTGACCATCATAGGCGACGATGCCTTCACCCTCGGTGGTGCTCGTGACCACGAGGACATAGAAGCCGTGGTGGACAAGGCGCGGCAGGACCGTTTGGAGAAGGACAGGGCCGTCCGGCTTCCGCAGGCGGCAGCGCTGGCGCTGTTGGCCGTGGCAGCATTGGTCGCTATCGGCCTGTTCTCATGGCGAGCGCTCGTCGCCGTGCTCTCAGGAGTCTTCGCGTATTACGTGGTATACGACGGTCTCTACTTCGTCGTGCACGGTCACAGATGGTCGCTTTCGGCTTTCAACACCGAAGAGTACGTCCAGACGTTCTTCAACATCCGCCTGGGCGAGGCGGCACTGGCGGGGCTGATAGCCGTCATCGTGGCGGCCGTGGTCTACCCTCTGCTCCGCAGGCGGCCCAAAGGCCCCAAGCGTTCTTACCTCGGTGGCTGGCTGGCCCTGGGACCGGCTGCCGTGCTTGCGGTGCAAGCGACGCTCGGTATCCAAGTGGCATGGTTCCTGTGGGCCTGGGGAGCCGATGTCACTTGGCGACTTCCCGATCTGAAGTGGGGATTCAAGTACGACCTCGACCTCATCCAGATGACGGCTCTGGGCACTGTCGCGATAGTGGCACCGTTGGCGACATACCTGGTGGGAAGGTATCATCCGAAGGTGCGTCGAACCGAGGCGGCTGCTGCCGAGGTGGACGGACAGTCGAAGTGACCGCCCCGTAGGCGACCGGTCGACCGGCGCACTGGGAGGATCTATGGCCTTCAAGGACCTTCGTGAGTTCATCTCGCTCCTGGAGAGCGAAGGGCAGCTCGAGCGCATCACCACCGAGGTCGATCCCGTGCTCGAGATAGGGGAGATAACCGACCGGGTGAGCAAGTCAGAAGGGCCTGCGCTGCTCTTCGAGAACCCCGTGGACCGTGAGAGCGGCAAGCGATACGACTTCCCGGTGGCCATCAACCTGATGGGCACCTATGACCGCATGGCCTGGGCTCTGGGCGTGGATGCAGCCACCGGCACATGGCGCGACCTGGACGCTGTGGCCGAGCGCCTCATGGACCTCGTGCCGTTGGACATGCCGGCCTCCATGAAAGGCAAGTTGGACGTCCTCATGGGACTCAAAGACCTGGCTGGTTCCGGCGCCAAACAGGTGAAGAAGGGCGCATGCCAGGAGGTCGTGATGCGCGGCGACGATGTGGACCTGACCGCGTTGCCGGTCCTCAAGACCTGGCCGCAAGATGCCGGCCCCTTCATCACGTTGCCGCTGGTCGTGACGGCCGACCTCAAAGGCAGGCCGAACATCGGCATGTACCGCATGCAGGTCTTCGACAGGAACACGACCGGCATGCACATCCACGAGCATCATGACGGCGCAGCCAACATGCGCGAGTGGTTCGATGCCGGCCACGAGCGCTTCCCGGTGTCCGTGGCGTTGGGTGCAGACCCCGTGACCATCTTCTCCGCCACTGCCCCTGTGCCGGCCATGATCGACGAGTACCTGTTCGCAGGCATCCTCCGGGGTGAACCTGTGGAGGTCGTCAAGTCCGTCACCAACGACTTGCTTGTGCCCGCACATGCAGAGATCGTCTTAGAGGGATCCGTCGTTGCAGGCGAACTCCGCACGGAAGGCCCGTTCGGCGACCACACCGGGTATTACTCACTGGCAGGCGAGTTCCCCGTTTTCCACGTCGAGGCGGTCACGATGCGACGCGACGCCATCTATCCTGCGACCATCGTGGGTCGTCCTCCCATGGAGGACTGCTACATGGCCAAGGCGACCGAGCGCCTCTTCCTTCCCGCAATACGCGCCATCATCCCCGAGGTCGTCGACTACGACCTGCCGCTGGAAGGAGTCTTCCACAACTGCGCCATCTTTCAGATACGCAAGGAGTATGCGGGTCAGGCGTTCAAGGTGATGAACGCCGCCTGGTCGATGGGGCAGATGATGTTCACCAAGTACGTGATAGTCGTGGACGAGGACGTGGACTGTCACGACTACTCGCAAGTGGCGTGGCGCTGCTTCAACAACATCGACCCTGACAGGGGCATCCTGCTCTCGAAGGGCCCTCTCGACCGCCTGGACCACTCCTCGAACTTCGAGAGTTTCGGCTACAAGATGGGGATAGACGCCACCAAGCCGCTGCCCGGAGAAGGATATCTGCGCGAGTGGCCCGACGCTCTGGAGATGACGCAAGAAGTCAAGCAGCGTATCGACGAGATGTGGGGCGACCTGGGCCTTGAGTGAGCGCGACCTCTCTGCCGAGGAGTCACACGTCATTTCTGTCACCGGACCATGCGAGGATCCGTCCGTTGCCTCTTCGGCTCCGGACCGCGCCCCGGGCATCATGGGGACCATCAAGGTCTTCCTCGAACTCGTGAAGTTCGAACACTCCATCTTCGCGCTGCCGTACGCGTACATAGGCGCGGTCTACGGCGCGGCCGTTCTGGGCCGCTGGCCCACCTGGGCCGAGATCGTATGGGTGAGTGTCGTCATGATAGGTGCGCGGGCCTTCGCCTTCGTGGTCAACCGTGCGGTCGACAAGGAGATAGATGCACGCAATCCGAGGACTGCAGACAGAGCGGTCCCGGCAGGGCTGGTCAAAGCATGGGAACTTTGGTTGTTCGCAGCGGTGATGCTGGGCGCATACATCTTCGGCGTATGGCAGTTGGCGCCGATCACGCACTACCTGTGGCCCATCCCTCTGGCTGCGTTCCTCGTCTATCCCTACACGAAACGCTTCACCTGGGCGTGCCATTGGTGGCTGGGCCTGTGCTTGGGTCTTGCTCCAGTGGGTGGCTGGGTCGCTGTCGGCGCTCCAGTGTCCGACCCGGCTCCCTGGCTGATAGGCCTTGCGGTGATGCTGTGGACGGCAGGCTTCGACATAATCTATGCCACCCAGGACATAGAGTGCGACAGGCGTGACGGCATACACAGCATCCCTGCCGACCTCGGCGTCGCGCGAGGGCTTCTCATCACGCGTGTCATGCATCTGCTCACGGTGGTATCTTTGCTGGTGGCGGGGGTGTCGATGAGCGCGGGCTGGCCATGGTATGCGGGCATCGCGGTCGCAGCGGCACTCCTGGTCTACGAGAACGCCATCGTGAGCGCTGACGACCTCACGCGTGTGGATGCGGCGTTCTTCACTGTGAACGGTGTGATAGCGATGATCGTGTTCGCAGGAGCACTCCTCGATCGTCTGCTCGCGTGATATGTCCCGCTCGTCGAGGATAGGGGGCTGACATGGGTCGGTATACGGTGGTGGTGACAGGGGCGTCCGGAAGCGTGTACGGACTCCGTCTCGTGGAGCAGCTCCTCCTTGCCGATCACGAGGTCGTCTTCTGCATGACCGACGCCGGTCGCGAAGTGTGCGCGTACGAGACCGGTTTCGACCTGCCTGCCGAAGAGCCCGCTGCTGCTTTGCGCGCCTTCCTGGAGTTGCCATCGGAGGTCTTTCTCAGGGCGGCTTGCCCTGCCGACCTCTTCGACCCCATCGCATCGGGCTCATACAGGGTGGACGGCATGGTGGTGGCTCCTGCCAGCATGGGGTTCTGCGCGACGGTGGCGAGCGGCATCGCCGACGACCTGCCGGCACGTGCCGCAGATGTCTGCCTGAAGGAGAGGGTGCCGTTGGTGTTGGTGCCCCGGGAGACCCCCTTGTCCCTGGTGCATCTGCGCAACCTCACCGCCTTGACCGAGGCAGGCGCCATCGTCCTGCCCGCCATGCCCGGCTTCTACCATCGCCCCAAGGACATCGACGACCTGGTGAACCATGTGGCCGGCAAGGTGCTCGACGTCCTCGGCATAGACCATGCCCTCTTCGAGCGGTGGGGCGAGTGAGGACCGAACACAGGTTCGCCCCACATCTTGACGCGAACGCTCGGTTGACCGGATAATCTGCACTTGTAGGGTCTCAACTGAACACAGCCATAGTCGTAGCAACAGTCGTAGCAGGAGGTAGTAGCCATGATGACCCTTTCGCAAGCGCGCAAGCGCTATCCTCTCGTGCCCGAAGAGATCATCAAGTGGGCACTCCAGAACATCCCTGATCCCGATGACCAGGCTCGTGGTCTGTTCCGCCTCGAGCAGGCGAAGCAGATCCAACTCAAGTACCAGTCTTAAGGAACCGTCTTTCCTTTCGACATATGGATGGCCCGTGTCGGCCGCATGGGTCATCGAAGCATCCGTGTGATGCCTTGGGGTCGTCTGGGGGGCAGGCACGGAACGCAAGACGGGCCGCCCTGGCGGGAGGGCGGCCCGTTGCTGTCTTGGAGGCGACGCCCGGATTCGAACCGGGGATAAGGGCTTTGCAGGCCCCTGCCTTGCCACTTGGCCACGTCGCCGTATGGGACCGGCGCAGCGTGCCGGTCATGTGAAAGAAGGCCGACCACGTGGGCCTTGATGAACTCGCCCCTCGGGCCGACCTTCGACGGTGCGATGGAGCGGACGAAGGGATTCGAACCCTCGACCCCCACCTTGGCAAGGTGGTGTTCTACCACTGAACTACGTCCGCGCGCGAAGGGTAGTGTACCAGGGGGTATTCGGGGGCGCAAGAAAAGCGGCAGCGATGTCGGGAAGGCTGCTGAAGAGTGGGGGATCCGCAAGAAAAAGACTGGCGGAAGCGTTGCAGACTGGTACAATACCGTTCGCTGCTCGTTTGCAGCCAACAGCATATGGGCGCTTAGCTCAGGGGGAGAGCACTTCCTTGACGCGGAAGGGGTCAGAGGTTCAAATCCTCTAGCGCCCACCATGAAGGACAGGGCCTCGGCGAAGATGCCGGGGCCTTTCATTCTCCGTGGGCATGCTCCAGACGCAGGTCCCGCTTTGCGCTACCCTGTACCGATGACCACCATCCTCCTCAGCACCTTCGCCCTGGTCTTCGTGGCCGAACTCGGTGACAAGACGTAGGTGATGGTCGTGGCGCTCGCTGCACGGCTGTCGGTCCAGGCTGGAGCGGCGGCATCCTCCCACCTGCTCGCTCTATGGCTCGGTGCAGTCATCGCGATGATCGCCGCCGACGGCATCGCCGTCCTAGCCGGCTCCTTTCTGGGGACGCGTATCCGCAAGCAACTCCTTGCCTTCGTCTCCTCCGCCATCTTCGCGGTCTTCGGGCTTTTCACCCTGGGGCAGGCGCTTCTGACTCACTGACGAGGAGTCGTCGTCGACGAGGCTTCACAGGACGTTTCCATGAGATACAGGTGGGGTAGGTCTGATTCGAGTTTCGGTGTAAAATATTTCCGGTAAAATATTTCCGGTCTGTGAGTGGATGTAGGGGGTCTTGCCAGTGCCTGATTGTGTTTGCCTGCCAGAGTGCCCGTTCTTTCATGACAAGTTGGCGAACATGCCTGCGATGGCTGACATAATGAAGAAACGTTACTGCCAAGGTGATTGGGCGACTTGCGCTCGGCACCGCGTCTTCGAGGTCTTGGGTCAAGAGGCCGTTCCTGACGACCTCTTCCCGAACCAGATGGAAGACGCTGAGAAGATCCTGGCAGCTGCAAAGGGCTGATTCGCTACCGGGTCCGCCTTCCTGTCACATATCCTTCCGGCTCAAGCCGGTGGAGTTCTGCGTACGCCCTCTTTTCGGCATGGGTGTAGAATGTGGTTTGTTCCTATGGGGAGAAGGGGGAATGGCTGTCATGGCTGGTTGCGAGTGTCTGGAAACGTGTCCGTTCTTCAAAGACAAGATGCTGAACATGCCTGCGATGTC
>CAYWAF010000045.1:10686-12547 GCA_964456355.1 uncultured Eubacteriales bacterium
TGGATAATGGGTCTGACCGAGCCGTTGTGGGAGTTCGCAGTCCTCGGCCATCACATCGAGATCACCGGCAAATCACTCATCCTGCTCTTCGGTGGGCTCTTCCTCATCTACAAGGCAACGGTCGAGATACACCACAAGGTCGAACTCAAGGACGAAGAGTTCCATGTGAGCAAGAAGGCGGCCACGCTCGGTCAGGTGCTCGTCAGCATCACGCTGATGGACCTCGTCTTCTCTCTCGACTCGGTGATAACGGCCGTGGGTCTGGTCGGTGAGATCCCCATCATGGTCGCAGCGATAGTCATAGCCATGGGCGTGATGATATGGTTCGCCGATCCCGTGAGCGAGTTCGTCAGCGACAACCCGTCCATCAAGATACTCGCACTGTCGTTCCTGATGCTCATCGGCGTGCTACTGACCGCCGAGGCCTTCGAGTTCGCCATCCCGAAGGGATACGTGTACTTCGCGATGGCCTTCTCACTCTTGGTCGAACTCGTGCAAATGCGCTACCAGCGCAATCTTGAGCGCAAGGCCGCAGCGAAGGCAGCGAGGGAGGGCGTCGGCGGATAGTGACGCGAGCCTGCGCGTCTCATCCGAACGCTACTCGGGGGTCATGAACGTCGCTGCTCCCGGCAACACGCTTATCCGGACCGGCGTGGTGTTCTCCAGGATTTCCCCGTCATACTGCAGCGACAGCGGTGGATCTGCTTCTATGATCACCTCTGTGGCCTCGTATATCTCGAGACCGGACGAACGGCCCGGGTAGGATCCCCGCGTGGTCTTGTCGAGTATCGCCGACCAGACCGCAGGCAGCAGTTGCACAGCGTTGCGCGTCCTTGCGACGACCACTTCGAACTTGCCGTCGGCAGGGTCGCTCTGGTGCGTGATGCTGAGGTCGAGTTGCAGTTTCGCGAAGTTGACGACCAGCGCCGCGATGCCCTCGGTATCGTGCTCTCTGTCGTCCAGCGTGAGATGGAACTTCGAGACGGTGGGAGCGAGGTTCTGGAAGACAGCCACGATGTATCCAGCGAACCCTATGGTGGGCTTGAGGTCTTTGGCGGCCTCCATGATCTTCGCGTCGAAGCCTGCACCTGCGCCCACGACGAACCCCTTGGCCTTTCCCAGCAGGCACACACCCTCCTGGTGCACATCCTCCATCGGCGGCGGGCATATCTCTCCCATGTCGAAAGTGCGCACTGCGCCACTGAGCGTCATCTCGGCCAGATGGAGCGGATCGGAGGGGACGCCGAGGTTGAGTGCGATGAGATTCGCCGTGCCGGCCGGATACGGGACCACGGGCACCCCGGTGTTCCGGAGTTCGTAACAGATGCTCGAGACTGTGCCGTCACCACCGACCGCCACCACGCGGTCGAACTCGCGGGCATCCTCCACCATCGAGGCGACCGTGCGCTTGGATCCCAGGAACCGGATGACGATCTCGGCCTCTTTCCTGCCCAGCATGCGTAGGTAATCGTATACGCCGGCGTCACCTTGCCCCGATCTTAGATTGACTATGGCGAGTATGCGCATGGACTCTCCGTCATCTTCTTTCGTCTCATCGTATCCGGATGCGACTACACGCTACAAGAAACCACGTCCGAAGGGTACGATTGGACTGAAGGAGGATTAGTGTACGTAACCGATGCTGATGAGCTGGACGGCCTACTCGACCGTTTGGCGGGCGCACCGTTCGTCGCCATGGACACGGAGTTCATGCGCGAACGTACGTACTATCCGCGTCTGTGCCTCATCCAACTGGCGACCGAGGATCTGGCTGCGATAGTGGATCCGCTCGAGGTGGAGGACCTTTCGCCACTCGAGCCGCTGCTCTATGACGACCGCGTGGTCAAAGTGCTCCACTCGG
>CAYWAF010000046.1:0-10886 GCA_964456355.1 uncultured Eubacteriales bacterium
CAGGAGTCGCCCCCAAAGCCTCAGCCGCTTCGCGTCTAGCGTTCCGGTATGCCAGGGCAGTGGTGTAGCGATGGTGGCCGTCAGCTATGAAGATCGGCTTGTCCTCCATGAGAGAGGAGAGTTCCTCGATGAACGTCTCGTCCGTTACCGCCCATACGGAGCTCACCACTCCTTCTGCATCTTCGGCGACCAGAGTCGGCTCGCCCTGTACCGCGCGCTCGAGCAACTCCGAGCTCTTGCCTTCAGGGTCCGGGAAGAGTCCGAACACCTGACTGAGGTTCGCTGCGGTCGCTTCGATGAGTGCATACCTGTCATCCAACGCCTTGGGCAGTGTGCGTTCGTGGGGGAGGATGATCCCTGCATCGAACGGCTCGAGCCCCACTATGGCGATGAAGGCTCTTCGACACACGGAGCGTCCTTGGAGCTCGAACCGCTGCTCCAGGAGATAGAAGGCGGGCTTCTCCTCTCGCAGCAGAGTCCCGTCGCTGGTCCATCGTTGCCAACGGCGTGCGGCCGCCTCATAACGGTTCCCCGGGACGGTAGGGTCCGAGGGTCCTTCAGGTAACTCCAGGGCGACCACGTTATGGGGGTTGCGCTCCAAGAGATCTGCTCGCTGTCGCTCGGAGATGATGTCGTAAGGAGGAGAGGTCAGGTCTGTGATATCAGGTGAAGTACGAGCATAGGTGTAAGCACGGAAGGGTTTTACGCGAGCCACTGGGTCCTCTCCGGTCTCCGAACGCTGGATATGTCCTCTGACTTGTCAGAGCGACAGTCTATCCGATGGACGCATGTGCTACCAGCGGGGCAGGTCGCAGCGTCATCGGCCGAAGCCCACCGCTCCCAAGACCACGAAGACGGCGATTCCCACGACGACCGATCCCAGAAAGCTCCGGGTGCGCTTGTATACGAGAGCGGTGGGGATAGCGGCCAACAGGTAAGGGTTGGACAGGAGGGGCATGGGCTCGCCATCGGGCAGGAAGACCTCGCTCGCCACCAGTGCTCCCATCACGGATATCGGGATGAAAGAGAGCCATCGCATCACGGGAGCAGGCAACTGGAGGCGGGAGACGACGGCGATGGGCATGAACCTGACCGTGAAGTTGGCGATGCCCATGCCTATGATCACGGCCCAGACGTATGTGTCACTCATCGTCGAACACCACCGTGGCTATGGTCGCGCACAAGACGGACGCGATGATGAGATGCCATGCGCGCGGGACCTCCATCCCGAACCGGGCCGACAGTGGGAGGAGCAGCGTGACCACTCCGGCCAGCAGCCCTATCGCTACGTGGCGCTTGTCCTCGGCGAGGGCCACGAACAGTGCTGTGAACATCGCCGGCATCGCGAATTCCACGCCCCAGCGTGTCGGGTCTCCGATGAGCCCGGCAGCCGAGGCTCCCAGGAGAGTCCCCGCCACCCATCCCGTCCAGGCGATCGCTCCGACTCCCGCCATCGAGGCGCCGCTGGAGACTCCTGCGCGTATCTCACTGATGTTTATGGCGAACGTCTCGTCCGTGAGCGTGAAGCCGAGGAAGGCCTGACGATGCAAGGGCATGTCTTTCAGGTAAGGAGAGAGGGTGGCACCGAACAACACATAACGCAGATTGACCGTCGTGGTGGCTATTATCACTGCCACCACGCTCTCTTTCATGTCCATCAGCGATAAGGCGATGAACTGACCGGCTCCGGCTAAGACTATTGCCGAGCAGGATACGGCTTGCACCATGGTGAACCCTATAGAGACGGCGACGATGCCGAAGGCTGCCCCGACGGGGACATATCCTGCGAAGATAGGGATGCCCGACTTCACGCCGCGCATGAATCTCGAACGGCGTGACGGGTGATCGCCTATGACAGAACGGTCGTCGAGCACCCTGGCATGGTAGCATCCTGTGAAGCTGGCGCGGTTCTTGCGTATCCGTTCGTCAGGTCGCACTGATGGGAAAGTGATGACCTGCCGAGTTAGAATGGTAGAGGCGAGACTGGAAAGGTCTAGGAGGCGACGGCGATGCAGTTCATGATCGACTGTCCCATCGACGGCCCGGTCGAGGTTTCGCTCGAGGACGTCGACACCGTCGTCTTGCGAGAACCCGAGCAGGCTGAGGTCGTTTTTGCATGCCCTAGATGCGGCACGGAAGTCTCCGTTTACGTACGCATCCCGAACTTCTTGATGGCTGCCATCGAGGCCATGGCCGAGGACGGCACCACGTCCGTAGCGCCTTTGGCGGGGATAGTGGCGCTTGCTACCGACACGGACATTCTGGACGAGCCATTCGTCGAGGAGCACGACGCGAAGCACGATGCGTACTGTGAATACTTCCGTCGCCAGTTGGCGAACGTCCGGGACTTCGATGACTTCATGCGAGAGGTGGATTGCACGGACTGATACGCCTCGGGTCGCACCTCACTCGACGCATTCGATGCCAGTCTTGTCCGGCATCCGGGGGTCATGGCTTCTCACTTCTGATACCATCACAGGTGCAGTCGAAGACGACATCAGAAAGCAAGTCTGAAGCCCGTGTTCACGGTAGATGGATGAAGGGGGGCGTTCTATGGGAGCGGCGATGGTCTGTGTAGGAGGATTCTTCATACTGCTGATCGTGGCAGCTGTCGCCCTGATCGTGCTGTACAACCGTCTGATTGTCCTTCGCAACCGCGTGGACAACGCATGGTCGCAGATAGACGTGCAGCTACGCAGGCGCTACGACTTGATCCCGAATCTCGTCGAGACCGTCAAGGGATACGCTTCACACGAGAGTGAGACCTTCGAGAAGGTCACTCAAGCGCGCAACATGGCGGTCAATGCTCAGACCGTTGCAGAACAGGGTCAAGCCGAGAACATGCTTACCGGAGCGCTGAAGTCCCTGTTCGCTGTGGCAGAGGCGTATCCGGAACTCAAGGCGAACGAGAACTTCATGCAACTGCAGGAGGAGTTGAGCGGGACTGAGTCCAAGATCGCGTATGCGCGGCAGTTCTACAACGACTCAGTCATGAGTTACAACACAGGGATCCAGAGCTTCCCCGCGAACCTCTTCGCAGGCATGTTCGGCTTCACTCCCCGTGAGTACTTCGAGATCGAGCTCGCCGAGGCCAGGGAAGCGCCCCAGGTTTCGTTCTGAAAGGCATACAGGGCCGGTCATCCTCATGATGAGTCGGTCCGCATGAGAGGCGCCGCGGACCCTATATGGGCGCGGCGCCCTTGCATAGGATGAAGGTTCTACATGTACGAACAGATATCCAGGAACAAATGGAAAAGCGTGCTACTGATGGTGTTCTTCGCCGTTTTGGTCATGGCCGTAGGCGCCGCTTTCTCCTATATCTTCGACTACGGCTTCGTGGGTCTGGGCCTGGCCTTCATCATCGTCGTGGTGATGACCTTCTCCTCATACTGGTACTCCGACCGCATAGTCTTGGGGATGAGTGGTGCGAGGCCGGTCGACAAGAGCACCGAGCCCTATGTGGTCAACACCGTGGAAGGTCTTTCCATCGCGGCCGGCCTACCTGTTCCGAGGGCCTACATCATCGATGATCCGGCACCGAACGCTTTCGCCACGGGACGAAACCCGGAGCATGCTGCGATAGCGCTGACCACGGGACTCGTGGAGAAACTGGACAGGCTGGAACTCGAGGGCGTGATCGCTCACGAACTCGCCCACATCAAGAACTACGACACGCTGGTCCAGACCCTGGCTGCTGTCATGGCCGGGACTGTCGTGCTCTTGGCGGACGGGATGCTCCGCGCTTTCTGGTGGGGAGGAGGGAGGCGACGTTCGAGCCGCGGCGGTGGACCTGCGGGACTCATCATGCTGGTCGCCGGCATAGCTCTGATGGTCCTCGCTCCGCTGTTCGCCACCATCATCCAGGCGGCTATATCGCGCAGGCGTGAGTTTCTGGCCGACGCCCAGGGAGCCATGTTGACGCGCTATCCTCAAGGTCTTGCCGACGCCTTGCGGAAGATAGCCGCCGACAAGCACCAGCTCCGTAGGGCGAACAAGGCTACCGAGTCCCTCTACATCTATAACCCGCTGAAAGACATCCGTGAGGGGAAAGGTATGAACGCTCTGTTCAACACCCACCCTCCCATCGAAGAGCGCATACGCAGGCTGGAGGCCATGTGATCCCAGTGATGCCCGGGCTCCAACAGGTGGCACTCATCACATATCCGGGGGTCGACCCCGTCGTCTTCTCCGTCGGTCCCTTCCAGGTCCACTGGTACGGTTTGGCATATGTGATGGGGTTCGTGGTCGGTGGCTTCGTCGCTTATCATCTCAACCGACATTGGGACGTGGGCTTGTCCGTCGACGACCTGGTCAACCTGCTCCTCTTCGCTGTCCTGGGCGTGATGCTGGGCGGCAGGCTGGGTTATGTCCTCATCTATGGGGGTCGCTACTATCTCGATGAGCCTCTCAACATCATCAAAGTATGGGACGGGGGGATGTCTTTCCATGGTGCTCTCGTGGGAGTCATCCTGGCAGGACTGCTCTATTCCCACCTCTTCAAGGTGAGCTTCTTGAGGTTGGGAGATATGGCCGCCGTCGCAGTCCCTCCGGGCGTCTTCTTCGGGCGGCTGGCGAACTTCGTGAACGGAGAGCTCTGGGGCAGGCCCACCGACCTTCCATGGGCGATGGTGTTCCCGGGCGCCGGTCCTCAGTCCAGGCATCCGTCACAACTCTACGAGGCCTTGCTGGAAGGACTCGTCATGTTCGTGGTGCTATGGTTGCTGGCACGACACAAACGACCCGACGGGTTCGTGTTCGGCTGGTTCATGGTGTTGTACGGCTCGTTCCGGTTCATGGTGGAGTTCGTGCGTCAACCGGATCCACAGATGGGATTCATGTTCGGGTGGATGACCATGGGTCAGATATTGAGCCTGCCACTCATCGTCTTGGGGATATGGATGGTATGGCAGACCTCGATCAGATATCGCATATCCGATCGAGCGGCTTCCAGCAAGGACCTTCCCGGTCAAGGCACTTGACGGTCTCACCGGGTCTCAGGCTCTTGGGTGGGGAACAGTGCGTGCAATAGAAACGAGGGAAAGAGCCCACGAGGTCTTTCAGGTCGGGGTCTTGGTACGGGTCGGGGTCCGGTTGTTCGACCATGTGGAGCAGATAACAGGTCATCCAAGCATCTCCAGGACTCTCATCGACATGGCGTTCCCGTCACGTGCGGCGACTCATGTATACAACGACTGTATCGGCATGATCGGTCTGCCTGCAAACCGGAGTAGGGCATCCACCCCTCCGTGCACTCTGTCGAGCGCGGTTCCCGATGCCCTCTGAGCCCTCCTCCTCCGCTCGAAGGAGGGGTTTGACCGGGGGCCTGCCCACACGTAGACTCGTCCGGTGGACTCACGAGGAGGTAGCACTTGAAAGAGTTCTGGGCCAAGCATCATATCGCCATCATCGCCATCATCGTCGTCGTGTTGCTGGCGGGCGCTGCAGCAGCGGCGTGGCTTCTCCTCTCTTCCACAGAACCTCCGACAGAGGTATCTTCTGCATGGCCGAGGGCAGACTCCGAACGAGTGGTGCCCAAGCCGCCGGAGCCTCCCACATGGCCACTCACAGGTCTTCCTGCGCCCGACACCGAGACTCCCAAGAACACGCGCATCGTTTCAGTGAAGATCGAGAACTCGCCTCAAGCGCGTCCTCAGAGCGGCATCCAGGATGCCGACGTGGTCTACGAGTCGATCACGGAGGGCGGCATAACCCGCTTCAACGCCATGTTCCACTCGAAAGTGCCGTCCACCATCGGGCCGGTCCGCAGTGCACGCCTGTCTGACATCGACATCGTCCCCCAATACAGTGCCCTGTTCGTGTTCTCCGGTGCGAGCGGTCAGGTCAACTCGGCCGTGCGCTCGGCCGGCATAGAGAACCTCAGTCAGGATGCAGGCGTCACCTATGGATACAAGCGCGTGTCCTCACGCAAGGCGCCGCACAATCTCTACATCGACTTGAACAAGATCCGCGAGGAAGCGAAGCGCAGAGGGTTCGCCTCTGAGCAGAAGATCGCCCCTTTGGCTTTCGAGAAGCGCGCGGTGGAAGCCACGCCGGCGATAACCGTCGTGGACATTCCGTTCTCGCCAGCCAACAGGGTGAAGTGGACGTATGACGCTGCCAACGACTATTACCTGCGCGAGAACAACGGCCGTGTGCACAACGATGCTCTCACCGGAGAACAGGTCCACTCGAAGAACGTGGTGGTCATGTGGGCGAAGATGACCTCTGCGGGCAAGCGTGACGTCACAGGCTCGATGACCTACGACATCGAACTGGTCGGCTCCGGGCGGGTCTCCGTCTTCCGCAACGGACAGAGATATGACGGCGTCTGGGAGGCCACCGCCGATGCGCCTCCCGTCTTCAAGGCGCAGGACGGCACTCAGATACGTCTGGCTCCGGGGAACACATGGTTCCAGGTCGTACCCACTGACGTGAACATCGTCATGCAGTAGGAGTACAATATCACCGCTGCAGATTTTTCCACTCATGGAGCAGGCACGACCGGATGAGCGTCAGTCGAAAGGATCCCGACCGTGACAGACGAGTTCAGTGAGATAGGTACCATGCGGGTCAAGACCGGTTTGGCCGAGATGCTCAAAGGCGGCGTCATCATGGATGTCGTCAATGCCGAGCAGGCCAAGATAGCCGAGGATGCCGGTGCGGTGGCGGTCATGGCGCTGGAGCGCGTCCCGGCCGATATCCGTGCGGCTGGTGGTGTCGCTCGCATGGCCGATCCCACCAAGGTCGAGGAGATAATGGAGGCCGTCTCCATCCCGGTGATGGCGAAGTGCCGGATAGGCCACTTCGTGGAGGCCCAGGTTCTCCAGTCGCTCGGCGTGGACTACATAGACGAATCCGAGGTCCTCACTCCGGCCGACGAGGAGCACCATGTCGACAAGTGGGAGTTCACGGTCCCGTTCGTGTGCGGAGCACGCAACCTGGGTGAGGCGCTCAGGCGTATCGCCGAAGGCGCAGCGATGATCCGCACGAAGGGCGAGCCGGGAACCGGCAACGTGGTCGAGGCCGTGCGCCACATGCGAGCGATGACCAGCGAGATCGCGCAGGTGTCGGGTCTCAGGAAAGAGCAGCTCTTCGATGCGGCCAAGCAGATGGGCGCTCCCATCGGTCTCGTCGAATGGGTCGCAGAGAACGGCAAGTTACCCGTGGTCAACTTCTCTGCCGGGGGCATCGCCACCCCTGCCGATGCTGCGCTGATGATGCAACTCGGCTGCGATGGCGTCTTCGTAGGCAGCGGCATCTTCAAGAGTGGCGATCCCGCCAAGCGGGCGAAGGCCATCGTCGAGGCCACCACGCACTTCGAGGACCCTGCTGTCATAGCGGAGGTCTCCCGGGACCTGGGGGAGGCGATGGTGGGCATAGAGATCGACGAGATCCCCCAGTCCCAGCGCATGCAGGAGCGTGGCTGGTAAGTGAGGGTAGGCGTCCTCGCACTACAGGGAGCCTTCCGCGAGCATGTGATGATGCTGGAGGCACTCGATGTGACCGCCGTGCCCGTGAGGCACCCGGACCGTCTCTCCGACCTGGCGGGTCTGATAATCCCCGGTGGTGAATCGACCGCGATCTCCAAGCTGATGGAGACGTACGGTTTCTTCGACACCATCGCGGACCGCTACAAGGAGGGCATGTCGCTCTGGGGCACTTGTGCCGGCGCCATCCTTCTGGCGAGAAGAGTGATAGACGCTGTCGAGGGGCAGCGTTCTCTGGGTCTCATGGACATCACCGTCAGACGCAACGCTTTCGGTCGGCAAGTGGACTCGTTCGAAGCCGACCTCCACATCGGACACGTAGACGGAGGTCCCTTCAGGGGGATATTCATCCGAGCGCCTTGGATAGAGGAGGTCGGCGAGGGCGTGGAGGCCCTTGCCACCTACAAAGGGGTGACGGTCGCGGCCCGTCAGGATAGGCTGTTGGCCACGGTCTTCCATCCTGAGCTCACGGGTGACCCGCGGATGCACCGTTTCTTCATCGAGCGTGTCACAGGCGCTTGATAGGAGGTCGAAGATGTCTGGACATTCCAAATGGGCGACCACGAAGCACCGCAAGGCGGCGCAGGACAAGAAGCGCGCCGCACTCTTCTCCAAACTCTCCAAGGCCATCACCGTGGCTGCCAAGACCGGCGGAGACCCCAACCCCGAGAACAACGCGGCACTCGCGACGGCGATAGCGAAGGCCAGGTCGTACTCGCTCCCCAAGGACAGGATAGAAGGTGCGATACAGAAGGCCTTCGGAAGCGCGGACGACGGCACCATCTATGAGGAGGTCGTCTACGAGGGATACGGGCCCTCGGGCGTAGCGATATACATCGAGGCGTTGACCGACAACCGCAACCGTACCGCTGCCGATGTCCGCAGCATCTTCACCCGGGCAGGCGGAAACCTCGGCGCGAGCGGATCGGTGGCCTTCCAGTTCGAGCGCAAGGGACAGATAACCGTGCCGAAGGCCGAAGGGCTGGACGAAGACGAGTTCTTGCTGATGGTCGCCGATGCAGGCGGGGAGGACATGGAGGTCGGGGAGAGTGAGTTCCTCGTCTACACGAACCCCACCGAGCTGATGGCGGTCAGCTCCGCTCTGGAGGAGGCCGGGGTCACGGTGAAAGGCGCCGAGCTCGTCATGGAGCCGACCTCCACGACCGCGCTCCCTGTATCGGATGCCAAGAAGGTCTTGCATCTGATCGACGCACTCGAGGAGAGCGATGACGTCCAGAGCGTCTACCACAACCTCGAGCTCACCGACGAGCTCGCTGACGCGTTAGAGGAATGAGCGAAGACCTTCCGGCATCACTCGGCAGGCCCCTCGTCCGTACGGCACGTCTGCTGAGACCTCCCGATACTTGCTGCCTCTCGCTCCCTGCGCTACCCTGAACATATGTTCGATTGGCAAGGAGGATCGGGGGCAAGCGGGTGATCGTTCTCGGCATCGACCCAGGTCTTGCGAACACCGGCTGGGGCGTGATAGAGCAGAGCGGCTCCTCCTACCGTTGCATCGCCTACGGGTGCATCACCACCTCACCCGATGATTCTCTGCCTGCTCGCCTGGCGTGCGTCCACGAGGAGATAGAGACTGTGATCTCAAGGTACCGTCCCGACGCATGTGCGGTGGAGAGCGTCTTCTTCGGTTCGAACGCGAAGTCGGCCTTCGCGACCGGCCAAGCACGTGGTGCGGCGCTCATCGCCCTTGCGGACGCAGGGCTTGTCTTGGGTGAGTACAGTCCCGTCCAGGTCAAGAGCACCGTGGTCGGCAACGGCAGAGCCGACAAGGCACAGGTAGCCTATATGGTCAAGGCGTTCCTGGGTCTTCCGCACACCCCTGAGCCGGACCATGCCTCCGACGCGTTGGCCGTTGCGATATGCCACTCCCATCATGCGAACGCTCCCGGGAGCAAGGTCCGGATGGCGGAGGCCGGGCTGTGATAGCGTTCCTTACCGGTACCCTCGCTCAGAAAGGCGCCTCGTCCTGCGTGATAGACGTGGGAGGCGTCGGCTTCCGCGTGGTCATGTCGACGAACTCGCTCTCCGCTCTTCCGGCGGAGGGCGACGAGGTCACGGTCCTGACGTACATGCACGTGCGCGAGGACGAGTTGGCTCTGTTCGGCTTCGAGAACGCAGAGGAGAAGGACCTGTTCGCGAAGTTGATCACGGTGAGCGGGGTCGGCCCTAAGGTGGCGCTGGCCGCTCTCTCCGCATTCTCTCCGTCCGTCCTCGTGGAGGCGATAGCGCGCGAGGATGTGGCGCTCCTCTCCAGCGTATCCGGCATCGGGAAGAAGACCGCACAACGTGTCATATTGGACCTCAAGGACAAGTTGGGCGTGCCTGACCTTGTCGAAGGCCCGCGAGGCGTCGCACCGGACGCTGCAGCAGAGGCCAGGGAAGCGCTTCTGGGGATGGGCTTCTCGTCAGCGGAGGTCGCGACGGCCATGAAAGGATACGATGGACCTGCCGAAGACACCCAGGCCCTCGTCAAGCATGCGCTCAAACGTCTGGGGGGAGGTGCCTAGATGAGCACTGTGTGGGAGAACCCCGATGATGCGGATGCCGACGAGTATACCGCTGGGCAGGGCGAGGAGTGGAACGAGGAGTCCGAGCGGCTGGTCTCGGCGGACCTCACCGAAGACGACCTGGAGATAGATTCCAGCCTGCGACCCAAGCGGCTTGACGAGTACATCGGTCAGAGTCGCGTCAAAGAGAACCTGAGCGTGCTCATCGAGGCGGCGGCAGGCAGGGACGAGGCTCTCGACCACATACTACTCTCCGGACCACCCGGCCTGGGCAAGACGACACTCGCCGGTGTGATATCCCATGAACTGGGTGTGCAGATGAAGACCACATCCGGTCCTGCGATAGAGCGTGCCGGAGACCTGGCGGCGATACTGACCAACCTGCAAGAGCGCGACGTGCTCTTCATAGACGAGATACATAGACTCAACCGTGTTGTCGAGGAGGTCCTCTATCCGGCCATGGAGGACTTCACCATCGACATCGTCATAGGCAAAGGACCGGCAGCCCGATCCTTGAAGCTGGATATCCCGCGCTTCACGCTGGTCGGGGCGACCACACGCACCGGTCTACTCACGGGTCCTCTGCGCGACCGTTTCGGTATGGCGTTCCGCCTCGATTATTACACTGCCTCCGAGCTCGCTGACATCGTCCGACGCTCGGCACGCATCCTCGGCGTCGAGATCGACGACGACGGTGCGACCGAGATCGCCCGCAGGTCCCGTGGTACCCCCCGCTTGGCGAACCGCCTGCTCAAGCGCGTACGCGACTATGCGCAAGTACGCCATGACGGGTACGTGAGCGAGGACATCGCCGCAGAGGCCCTCGCCTTCTTCGAGGTCGACCACGTGGGTCTCGACAAGATGGACCTGG
>CAYWAF010000046.1:10986-12469 GCA_964456355.1 uncultured Eubacteriales bacterium
GAGGCCCTCGCCTTCTTCGAGGTCGACCACGTGGGTCTCGACAAGATGGACCTGGCCATACTCGACACGCTGGTGCACAAGTTCAGCGGCAGGCCCGTGGGGCTGAACACGCTCGCGACCGCGGTAGGCGAGGAGCCCGAGACCCTCGAGGACGTCTACGAACCGTTCCTGTTGCAACTGGGTTTTCTGGCTCGCACGCCCAAAGGGCGACAGGCGACACCGCGCGCATACGAGCATCTGGGTGAGCGTGTGCCCTCCGACGACCATGCGCAGGGCGGGTTGTTCTGACCCCGGAGGAGGTGCTCAGCCGGCGCCACCGCCTCCGCCACCACCGCCTCCGCCACCACCGCCGGAGAAGCCACCACCGAAGCCGCCTCCGGAGCTGCTCTTGCTCGTGGAGACGGCCATCGCCGAGGCCACTCCGCTGTGGATAGTGGAGATGGGCGACGTGCCTCCCGGGACCGACGGGTAGACCATCCAGTAGGAGGTCTGTATGGCGGGGTCTTGAAGGATGTAGGGCGCTTTGACCTGCAATGACTCTATCACCTTGTCCGCTATCCCGAAGACCACGGCCAAGACGAGGAAGTGGTTCCACAACACCACGGACTCCGGCGGTTTCTCGTCGAGCCTGCCGAAATCCTCGAGGTACCTCTTCAGTGCTGCGTACTTGGCGTGCAGTTCGGCGTCCTCTCTCGTCCTGCGCTTCATGAAGACGGCGAGGGTCAGCAGTATCCCCATGATGGGGACGGCCAAGCAGATGTAATGGCCTTCCACTCCGGCGAACGCCGGAAGGCAGGACGTCATCAGTGCCAACAGGCCCAACGCTGCGACGGCTCCCGGCTTGAGACAGCCGCCCGCCTCGATCAACCCACGCTCGCGTGCTTCTGCCTTCACTAGGCGCTGCCATCCCTGTATCCCGGTGGAGAAGGTGCGCGGTCGGAGCTTGGCGGTCTCCTCGAGCCAGTGGAAGGTGAACGAGTCGGCTCCGCCTCCCATGACGTCGAAAAGATGCTCGACCAGTGCTCGTTCGGCGTCGTTCATCAGGTGCTCGTTCGCGCGGTTCCTGTAGAGGCGGTACGTCTGCTCCTGGTGGGTGCCGAAGAAACCTCGCTCTTCGACCGTCTCGGGCTGTAGGCTCAACACTCCCCGGTCGACCAGGTCCATGATCGTGGCAGCCATCTCGTCGTCGCCGGGGCTGCCTCCCATGTTCATCAGCACTCCCACAGCAGCAGGGGAGAGGTCCGACGGCAACTCCCGATAGTACTCGCCCTTGAAAGCGGTCTTGTACTCGCGGCCCCACACGAAGAACATCACGATACCGACGATCAGAGCCAAGACGGGCAGCGCGTATCCTGCGACCGTCATGATGCCCGTGACGATCCGGGACACCTCTCTTCTGCGATTGGCCTCCTCGGCCCAGCGGGTCTCCTCGGCTATGACGTCGTCGAAATGCGCCCCTCCTGTCACGGGTGCTTCGGAGAGG
>CAYWAF010000047.1:0-4298 GCA_964456355.1 uncultured Eubacteriales bacterium
AGCCATCCGGCCATGTTCACAGGCATCTCGGCGAGGCTCACGTCACGAGCGAGTTCGTCCAAGACCTCACGGAGGGCCCTTGTCGTCTCCGGCGGGCCGAGACAGTCATGCTCCTCGTACAGGTCCTCTATGACCAAGTGGACGCTGTCCGCGATGCCCGGCAACAGTTGGGGGCCCAACAAAGGCCCTTCGGAGATCTCCAACAGGCCTATGCGCAACACGAGCAGGTCTGCTGCGAGGTTGCCGGAGTCCACCGTCGAGACGTATTTGGGTGGCAGCGGCTCCAGGGTCTTGACGTCGTACCAGTTGTAGAAGTGTCCACGGAACCGCTCCATGCCGGCGAGCGCGTTCAGGGTGTCAGAGGTCCGGTCCACCAGCCCTCTCACGGTGAGATGACCCAGGTCATAGGCGGTGAGCCCGGCAAGCAGCTGTAAGCCGATGTTCGTGGGGGAGGTCCTGTAGGCGACCTCGCCCTTGGGGTGCTCCTGGAAGTTGTCGGGAGCCAGCCAGTGCGTCCCGGGTCCGACGAAGGTCTCGAAGAACCTCCATGTGCGACGAGCCACATGACGCAGTGTCTCGCGGTCACGCGGCCCGAGGGGCTCGGCCTCAGGTGCGCGCGGTCGGGATATCCGCCAGGCTGTCACCGGAGAGGTGAGCCAGGCCGCCGTCAACAAGAGGTAGACGGGGATGCGCCCCGCATATGCGAGGGTTCCTGGCAGAAGCAGCACTGAGGCAAGAAGTGAGGGAGGGCCGAGCTGCCGCACGAATCCGGCGAGAGTGCCGCTCGCATGTCGCTCGGCCTCTGCCGCCGTCACCCACTCGAGGAGGTTCTTGTGGGAGACGAGCATCCTCCACAGAGACCTCACCATCGCATCCGTGGTCAGCCAGGCCTGATGAGGGAGCGTCACGAGATTGAAGCCTACCCTTGCAGCGTCGCGCAGGAACTCCCGCCACGCGCTTCCCGCATGGGAGGCGTATGTGACCGCCGCAGGTCGGGCGAGCAGCGTGTCGGCGAGATGGAGATAGGCCGGGAAGAGCACGATCAGGGCGATGACGAGAGGCCACAGCCACGCGGGACCGGGCAGGAGTAGCCAGCCTGCGGCCATCAGCACGAGGAGAGAGAGGGGGACGAGGCTGCGTCGGAGGTTGTCCACTATCTTCCAACGATGTAGAGCGGAAAGGGGGTTGGGCACTCGTCCTCCGGCGGGTCCGGGCACGCGTGGAAGGATCCAGGGCGATGTCTGCCAGTCTCCTCTGATCCATCTGTGGAGTCGGGCGGAATGAGAAAGATAGCTGGCAGGATGGTCGTCGAGCACCTCGATGTCGGAGGCCAGTGCGACCCTCAGGTAGTTGCCCTCCAGAAGATCGTGCGAGAGGAGGCGGTTGTCCGGGAAGGTGTCGTCGAGCACGGCCTTGAACACCCCGACCTCGAAGATCCCCTTGCCGGTGAAGCTGCCTTCTCCGAAGACGTCCTGGTAGGTGTCGGAGACGGCTCCGGCATACGGGTCGATGCCTGTGGTCCCCGAGTACAGCCATGCGAACGAGGACCGCTCCGAGGCAGGCAAGGACATCCCGACACGCGGCTGGACCAGGCCGTATCCTCGCTTCACCCGTGCCTCGTCCGGTCTCAAGCGTGCTCGGTTCAGAGGATGCGCGATGGTCGATATGAGCTTGCGAGCGCTGTCCTTGGGCAGGACGGTGTCTGCATCGAGGGTGATGACGAAGGTGACCCCGTGCAGGAAGCCTGCTTCTCCGGAGCGATGCGTGAAGGTCGTCTCGCCTGAGCCCGTGAGTTCTCGCACCAGCTCCACGAGAGCCCCCCGCTTGCGCTCCCAGCCCATCCAGCACCGCTCGCTCTCGTCGTAGACACGCTTGCGGATGAAGAGGTGGAAGGGCGTGCGACCGTGTTCTGCGAGGTAGCGCTCGTTGAGAGTGGCTATCCCTCTCTCGGCCGCCTCGATCACCGTTCTGTCGTTATCGGTCTGCTCCGTCGGCGCACTCTTGAGGTCTCCCAACAGCGCGAAGGCGATGTTGCGGTCCCGGTTGGCCAGATACGCGACCTCCAGGTCGTCCAAGACCGAGCGCACCGATCGGACCGAACCCAACAGTGCAGGCACGACCACGAGCGTGCGATGAGACTCGGAGACCGGGTCGTGGTAGTCCAGGCGAGGGAAGACCCGGGGTGGGAAGACCCAGGCGGCCAAACGGTTCACGATGGCCAGGGCGGTCTCTGAGAGCGGCAGGACGGCGAGCGCCAGCACCGCCCACAGCCGCCAGCCGGTGGTTCCCATGAACAGCGCATAGAGCGCGAGCAAGGCGAGCAACACGCTCAGCGAGAGCGTCAGGGAGCCCCAGTAGAGGAGAGAGCGGTTGCGCAGCGGGCCTCGGTAAAGACGCTCCCGCCCATGGGGCTTGTAGTCCAGCGCCGATTCCAGCTCGTAGCGTCCGGCGCTTATCAGATAGTGACCGACATGTCCTCTCACGAGGTCTGAAGGGTCGTCGGCCAGGGACTGCATGGCGAGGCTCACAGTGGCCTCGGCGACCTCGATCTCGGTGAAAGGGCAGCGCCGGGCCAGACCCTCGAGAGCATGCAGATACCTGTCGCGACTGTCGAAGTCCATCGCGGCATAGACGTCGGCCGGGTCTTCGCGGAGGACATGCTCCACGAAGCTGCAGGTCTCGAAGAAGCCCTTCCAGTCGTAAGCGTCCAAGAAGCGCAGCGAGGTGAAGGTGTTGGCCACGGAGACCAGGTCGGCTGCCTGTTCTTGCTGCAAAGTGTGGGAGATGACGTCGAGCGCGATGCCGCGGCTCCGCAGAGAGCGCTCCAACCATGCGTTGACGGCGTCGGCCGCCGAGTCCTGGCCCTGCAAGCGTTGGGAGAGGCGCACGAAGAAAGCGGAAGGCGCCTCCTCGCTCTCCGAGCTCAACCTGTCGAGGACTTCCCGCAGGCCCTCGGGGTCCTCCTGAGCTGTGATGAGCAGGCGGTCCGCCCATCCGTCCGCTTCGCTGGTGGCCTCCAGTGATGTGAGCGTCCTGAGAGCCAGGCGGCGGACGTTCTCCAGCAAGGCGATCCTCAACATTATCGGGACCGCCCATATCTCCCCGATGGTCAGAGGCGCAGCGTCCTGGTAACCGTTGATGAAACGCAACAGGTACTCCTGCTCCACCCGCGCGTCGGTGTGGGAGACGAGCACCACAGCAGCCTCGAAGATCCGAGGGTGGCCCTTGAACTCCCCCTCGGCGAGCCATGGGAGCTCTTTGCCGTAGTGGGAGGGAAGGTCCTCTCGGACGGCCCTTATCAGCTCTTCGATGAGGTAGTAGTTGTCCAGCAGCCATTCTGCGGCGGGAGAGAGCGCGTGCTGGGCGAGGGCGAAGGAGGCGAGCGAGGAGTTGGTCCTCGCAAGGTCGGCCGCTGCAGCCTCCACCATGCCGATGAGGGGGAACGCCCGCGGCGTCTCGACGGAGACGACCTGGCTGTCGGCCAGCGTCAGCCCTCGCTTCTCGAGACGCTCTGCGCTGAGGAGCTCGTCACGGAAGGGAAGTCGACTCTCGAGAGGGCCGAGGGCTTTTGCGGTTGTGCTCACCTGCCTGCTCCCACCCTACATGTCCGATCCTGTCGGGGCAGCTCCATGCCCCCCGCAGGATGCCTCGGTCACTCCTCGTCTGCAAGCCTCTGGCTACCGCTATTATCCACGACCACGCCGACGCGTGGCCTAGAACTTGCAGAAGACCTTCTCGATGCATCCATCCCGGTCGAAAACGCGAAGAAAGGGTGACATGAAGAACACGAAAGTGATCATCTGGGCGCTCGTCGCTGCCGTCGTGGTGGCAGTCGGTTTCCTGGTGCTGCGGCCGGCGGGCTCTGTCGAAGACGTCGACGCGGCCAAGGTGGCCGAACTCGCCGCCCAGGGCGTGAGGATCGTGGACGTGAGGACGCCGGCAGAGTTCGAGGCAGGGCGCATCCCCGGTGCAGAGAGCGTGCCGCTCAGTGAGTTCGAGGCCACGTCAGCGGGCTGGGACCACAACGAGCCCATAGTCATCTACTGCACGACCGGAGAGAGGTCTCTCCCGGCCGTCGAGTATCTGGCGTCTCAGGGGTTCAGCCACATCTACCACTTCGCCGAAGGGCTGGTCGCCTGGACGGGCGACATAGAGCAGGGGGCCATGGCTGCGGCCGCGGTCGCCCAGGCGGTGGAGACGTCCGGGACCCCCGTCATGTACGAGTTCTACACGGACTGGTGACCCTCGTGCCAGAAGATGGCGCCTGTGGTCGACAGGCTCGGAGGAGAGTATGAGGG
>CAYWAF010000047.1:4398-12456 GCA_964456355.1 uncultured Eubacteriales bacterium
AGCCGCGAAACTCGTGGTGACGGCGTTGAAAACCGCAGATTGGGCCGGGGTGGCAGATGAAGACCCTTGGCTGGTCCAGCCGTGTTGAGTCGGGAAGTGAGTGTGTTCGTCGGTTCGTTCGGTTGCGTCCTTGCAGGGCGCAGGGAAGATTCATCTCGATGAGTCAGACCGCCGAGGAGTCGGGCATAAGCCATTGGACCATGTGACAGTGCGCCCGAGAGGGCTGAACTCTCACTCGGGCAACAGCTGCCAAGGATATCCTTTTGGAGGGGACCCTTTGGCGGTGCGAAGGCCGCCCCGGTCGCACTGTAGACAGGCGGGTCTGTGCTTCATGCACAGGCCCGTTTTCGCGCGTCGGACCCTTCTGGGTCTTCCGACGCCGTTCGTGGGTCACCTCTCGGACTCCGGCGACCTCCCGTGATATAGTGTTGGGCCGCCGCGGGAGAACGTCCTGCTGCGAACGGGCGAGTGGCGCAACGGGAGCGCATCGGCTTTGCAAGCCGGGGGTTGTGGGTTCGAATCCCATCTCGTCCACCAGGAACCGAACGAGGCCGGCGGATTCCCGTCGGCCTCGCTGTCTGTTCGAGTCGAAAGGTAAGATGCATCTGGAGGAGGTCGTCGTGCGGATAGTGGCCGTGACACACGTTCCCTTCGAGGGGCCGGGCACCATCGCCGACTGGGCCCATGCCCGCGGACACCGACTCGAGGTCTATCGCGCATACGAGCGGGACAGCGCCCACCCCGGAGAGCACGAGATGCTCGTGGTCATGGGCGGGCCCATGGGCGTGCAGGACGAAGACGCGCACGCCTGGCTCGCTCCCGAGAAGCGGTTCGTCGCAGCAGCCATCGAGAGCGGCGCCTATGTGTTGGGGGTCTGTCTGGGTGCCCAGATCGTCGCCGAGGTGCTGGGGGCCATTGTCGAACGCGGTCCGCACAAAGAGATTGGCTGGTTCCCCGTAAGGCTCACGGAGGCCGGGCGCACTTCTTCGGTCTTCGGTCGACTCCCCGAGGAGTTCGAGGTCCTGCATTGGCACGGGGACATCTTCGAGATACCGGATGGGGCCACGAGGACGGTCGAGAGCGACGCCTTCTCGAACCAGGCTTTCGAGTACGACGACGGTCGGGTGGTCGCTCTGCAGTTCCACCTGGAGGAGACGGCGAAGACGCTCGAGACCCTCATCGAGGCCGGAGGTCACGAGATCGAGGCCGGAGGCCGATGGGTGCAGTCCGCAGAGGACATGATGCGTCGCCCCGAACGCTTCACGGACTCCCGCAGACTGCTGAGCACGCTCCTGGACAGCATGACGCTCGGCCGTTAGGCGTCCGCGTCCCCCGAGTCCGTGGACCCATCATCCGGGAGAGTCCCCCCTGCATCGTCCGCGCCATCTTCATCGGCGACGGTGGCGGATATCTTCGGAGGCATGTGTCGCGGCTCCCAGTCTTCGGGGACTATGAAGACCGGGGTGTCCAGGCGGTCGATGATCTTGTGCAGCGGCGTGCGTACGAACGAAGGCATGATGCCTCTTCCGCTCGCTGCAGGAGTCCCGAGCACGACCAGGTCCGCATCCACGTTCTCCGCTATGTCGGATATGGCTGCATCCACGGTCTTCGCAGCCACGAGCCTCGTCTCGACCGGATGTCCGGCTTGACGCGTGACCTCGGCGAGCTCGTCGAGTACCCGTTTCCCGCGCGCGAGCGCCTCCGACTGCGTGTAGTTGCGGACGGGGAGCACGACGTGGGTGAGCACGTACTTCGAAGGACACTCCGAGTCGTCCTCGGTAGCAGCGATTATGCGCGTGAGCTTTTCGGCGTTCCAATGATGGCTGACGGGTACCAGGACCACGCGCTCTGTGCACACAGGACCCATCTCCTCGGCTGTCTCTGTCCCGGCAGCAGAGGTCAGCTCGCTGAAGGCGCGCTTGGCCGCGAGAGGGCCTACCGCCTCGAAGAAGACTATCGAGGCCAGGACGACCGCGGTGATGGTGGGACCTGCCTCCGGGAAGTCCGCAGAGGCCGACAACGCCAGACCTACGGCGACTCCGGCCTGCGGCAACGAGCCCAGTCCGAACCACGTCGCCTGTGAGGGCGAGAGGCCGGAGAGCAAAGACCCTCCGAAGCCCGCGAGGAACTTGCCCGTTGCCCTGGCGGCGATATAGGCGACCATTATCAGGCCGCCGGAGAGCACCACTTTGAAGTCGAGTTCGGCTCCTGCCAGGGTGAAGAAGATGATGTAGACGGGGTACTCGACCGTACGCAGGGCGTCGAAGCATCTACTGCGATGACCGGCGCGTTCCTCCATGACTGCGACCGTGATGCCCATGACAAGGGGAGCCAGCAGAGTGGAGGACCCTGTCATCTGGGCTGCTGCGACCACCAGGAAGATGTGCACGCCGCCTATGGCCAGCATCTCGCCGGAGTCCTCCGCCCTCCTCAGCAGAAGGCCCAGGACCACGCCGAACAGGACGCCCAAGGCGATGCCGCCCGAGATACCTATACCCTCCCGTATCCCGACCTGGGTGAAGGAGACGATGTCTCCCTGTCGCAGCAACAGCAGCGGTCCCACGACCGCGTAAGCGACGACGGTCGCGATGTCGGAGAAGGCCGCCGTGCCGAGCAGCATGTCGCAGGACCTGCCCTCGGCCTTGGTCTCGGCGATGACGCTCATGAGCGTGGCGGGCGCTCCCGACATGGCGATGGCAGCGAGCACCCACACGACCTCGGGAAGGTCCGGGACGAGATAGCTCATCGCGATGTAGACGAACAAGGACGGGAGGGTGACCGTCAACGCGGAGATCACCCAGAACGACCAATGGTGGCGTCTCAGCATGTCCGCGGTGAGCTCTTCGCCGATGAGGAAGACGATGAGTCCGAGGGCCAGGGTGTTCACGAAGGAGATCTTGTGCATCAACTCAAGGCTCAACAACCCGACACCGTGAGGACCGAGCGCCACCCCTACGAGCAGGAACCCCGTTACGGAGGGGATGTTGAAGCGACTTGCGACGTGAGCGCCGATATAGCCCAGCCAGACCAGTGCGCCGAGCGTGACGAGTTCGAGCCAGAGGGTTCGTTCCACGGACGCAGGCCTCTCGGACGGAGCGGTTCGTTCGTAACGTGGAATATACCACCACGAGAGCCGACGACGTGTCCGCACACACCACCCTTGTGGTCTTGCTCGTTGCCGCGTACGCTGCCATCAACCTTTCGGACTGATGGCGTGTCGCGTCAGCGGCGCGCCGCTCGTATGAGGTGGAAGTGAGCGAGAGACAGGACTGGAGAAAAGAGCCGGGCACGCTGACTGCGATAGTCGTGGCGCTCCTGCTGTGGGCTTCTGCGTTCGCCGGCATAAGGGCAGGACTGAAGTCTTACGGCCCGGGCCAGGTCGCACTCTTGCGCTTCGGGACGGCCTCCGTCGTCCTTGCAGGATATGCCACCTTCAAGCGGATGAGACTCCCTCGCGCAGAAGACCTTCCTGTAGTGGCGATAGCCGGTTTTCTCGGGATAACGTTCTACCACACAGCCCTCAACATCGGTGAGAAGACCGTGACGGCAGGCGCTGCCGCACTGATAATCTCGTCCGTGCCCATCTTCACCGCTCTCATGTCCACGATGTGGCTCGGTGAGCGCCTCACGGCATGGGGCTGGTCCGGCATAGTGGTCTCCTTCGCGGGAGTGGCGTTGATCGCCTTCGGGGAGGGCGGAGGGTTGGGCTTCGCGCCGGGAGCGTTGCTCGTGTTGGCGGCAGCCATCTCCGCCGCGCTGTACATGGTGGTCCTGAAAAAGCCGCTGCGCCGATACTCCGCCCTGGAGTTCACCACGTATGCGATATGGGCGGGCACGCTGCCGCTGCTGGTGTTTGCGCCCGGGCTCGTCGAGCAGGTCCCCCACGCCACGACCGAGGCCACTGCGGCCGTGCTGTTCTTGGGAGTGTTCCCGGGAGCGGTCTCGTACGTGCTGTGGTCGCAGGCCCTCTCCAAGATGCCGGCGAGCCTGCTCGCCACCTTCCTCTACTTCCAGCCGATCAACGCGATAATCATCGCGTGGGTGTGGTTGGGCGAGATACCCTCGACGCTCGCCATCCTCGGTGGCGCACTCTCGCTCGCGGGCGTGATAGTGGTCAACACCCGCGGCGTCGCGACGGAAAGCGAGGTCGCGAAGGAGGCGTGAGTCCCGGCCGGGGTCTTGTCGCCTCAACGTATGGAGAACGACCGGATGCCCTCGGGAGGCTCCGAGACGACCTCCACGGAGTCGACCATCGCGTGGGGTGGTCCCATGCGACACCAAGCCACAGCGGTGTCCACGGCCTCCGGAGGTCCCTCGAAGACAGCCTCCACGCGCCCGTCAGGGAGGTTGCGCACCCATCCGCCCAGGCCGAGGCGCTCGGCCTCATCACGGGTCGAGCCGCGGAACCAGACTCCTTGGACGCGTCCGGAGATCCAGACGTGTTTTCTCGCGATGCCTTCCATGTGTGGAAGATTATCCCTCGTGGCGACAGCATCCAAACCTCTCGGACAGCTGCTGCACCGGGCCTTTTCGCTTCCTTCGGCGGGAGAAGAAACGAGCCGGATGAGTCGTGCTAGGATATGCGGTGCTCATCGGCTACATCCAGGGAGGACGAGGTTGAGCGACACGCCCGTCGCATCCGAGGACCATGCCAGACCGAAGCGCGCCTATTCCGTCGGCGAAGAGGTCGCCAACAGCATCACGCACGGGATCGGCGTGCTTCTGAGCGCTGCTGCGCTGGCCATCCTCGTCATGCTCGGCGCACAGTCCGGAGACGGCTGGAAACTCGCCGCAGCGATAATCTACGGCGTGTCCCTGCTTCTAGAGTACAGCGCATCGACCCTCTATCACGCGCTGCCCTGGCCGACGGCCAAGCACGTGTTCAAGATCCTGGACCATGCAGGGATATACCTGCTCATCGCTGGCACATACACGCCCCTCACACTGGTCACGATCCGCGAGGACGGCGGCTGGTGGCTGTTCGTTGCCGTCTGGGTCCTTGCGCTGATCGGGATAGCGGTCGAGGCTGCCTGGGCGTACAGGCCCGGCTGGGTGTCCGTGGCGATATATCTGGGGATGGGTTGGCTGTGCATCGTGGCGATACGTCCCCTGGTCGAGAACCTCGGTCCGACCGGGGTGTGGCTGCTGGCTGCCGGAGGCGTGGCGTACACGGCAGGCACCGCATTCTACATCCTCAAGAAGGTGCCCTATTTCCATGCGGTCTGGCATCTGTTCGTGCTGGCGGGCAGCACGCTGCAGTTCCTGGCGATAGTGTTGTTCGTCATCTGAGGATCCGGTTCGGAGGGATGATGAGGAAGGTCGTCATGACGTTGGCAGGCATGGTGGCGGCGACCCTGCTCGCGTGGGGCGTGCTGCACGTGATCATCACTCCGGTGAACACCGAGCAGATACCGCCCGACGGCCATTTCCAGTCCGGCTGCGCCTGGTGCCACATCGTTTCCGGCTCCGCGGACCTCATAGAGTGACCCGCGACATCGCTCGTGGAGGCCGCTGCCAGGACACATCCCATGACCATGACCGGCACGCCGAGATCGTGGATGCTGCCGACGTCCCTGTGAGACTTGACTTGGCAGGGGGTATCAGAAAACATGAGCCCTCACCGATGAAGAAGACACCTTCATGAATCGCTTCATGCCCAGGGTGGCGAGCGTGGCAGGGGCACTACGGAGGGGCTCGCGATGTCCGGGCGCCATCGATGGAGGAGGACACCGTCGAGACCTGCGGGAAAGAGCCTTTTCGGCTTGATGCGCCAAGTGTGATGACGGTCACTGGAGGAGCCGTTCGTATTACCGTTAGGCAGAGGCGATGACCGGTTATCTAAAAAATATGGCCGCTCGTCTGTGTTATCGAGTGCTCATAGACGCTTACGATAAACTTCTATTGCTTTACGCGCCGATTATATGGGTGGAGGCTTCGCGTCCGGCCGCAAGGTGTGACCGGATAAGCGTTTGCATGTGCAATGAAAGACGACACATTGGATGGACCTGTGTATGACCTTGAAGGGGTTCTAGGACCCTCGGTGATGCAGTTCGTGGAGCGCCATGTCAGGTCACTCCTGACATGGGACATCCTCGTCTTCTTCCACAGGAATCCGGATGCTGTCCTCGACGTCGCCGGTCTTGCTTCGCGTCTCGGACGGAGGATAGAAGAGATAGAGCCTGAGATAGATGCCTTGTGTGCGGGGCAGATACTTCAGAGTGCAGGCGGGTTGATCCGCTACAAGCCCACGCCGGAAATGCGCGAGACCATCAGCCAGTTCGTGGAGGCCTGTCAGGACCGTGGCCGCCGGCTGGCTCTCATCGCCCTGGTGCTTCACAAGATAAACCCACAGTCGATCTCTTAGGGCACCGCGCCGGCTTTCCCCTACAGGTGTTCGGAGACCTCCACGGCAAGGCTCTCCGGATCCACCACTTCCACGATCTTGAGTTCGGTGGATGTCAGGTCGAGCTCCTGGAACCCCTCCACCGCCATCCCGTCGGGGTCGTAGATCATCCGGACAGTGGGGGTCAGCGGATCGTCTCCCGGAGCAGAGACGACGCCCACGGAGTGATCGGAGAGGCGCACCATGCATCCGACGGGGAAGACGCCGATGGCTTTGATGAACAACCTCGTGAACAACGGGTCGAGCATCGTGCCGACATCCGCAAGAAGGCGCATGACGGCCTGGTCCCTCGTCAGAGGCTCCTTCCCACTGCCGAGGTCGACCAGGTTGGTGTAGCGGTCGGCTATGGAGACCATCCGGCTGTAGGGATGGGCGATGTAGTCGGCAGGATGCTCGGGATAACCGCTGCCGTCGACGTTCATGTGGTGTTCGTAGGCCACCAGCATGGGCGCCTTGTCTTCGCCGGGCAGACGCGAGAGGATGTCCGCTCCTACCGTGGGGTGGAGAAGACGCATCGGCTCCGCCTGAGACGGATCGCTGTGGTCGAAGGCCGCCTTCCCTATGTCATGGAGCAGTGCTGACACCCCCAAGGAAGCGAGTCCTTCTTCAGGAAGGCCGAGTGCGCTGCCCAGTACCATCGAGTGGATCATCACGTTTATGGAGTGGAACAAGCCGGAGTCGGTCTGCCCCTTTATGGTGGCGAGTCCCATGATTGCTGCCCGATCGTCCATGAGGCGTCTCAGGATCGAACCGACGACATCACATGCGCTCGAGATGTCTGGAGTGTCTTGCCCGGCCACTTTCGCCGACACTTCCCGGAGCAGCCCCACAAGCCTGTTGTATGCCGCGCGGTCTTGTTCTCGCAGGCGCTCGCGCTCTTCGCGCTCCTCCCGATCTTCTTCGGCGAGGAACGCCACCGTCACATGCGTGACCGAGCGGTCCGAGAGCTCTTTCTCAACATCCAGAGACAGTGAGGGACGGAGGGTCAGCACCTCCACCAGGGCGACGACTTCCTCTTTCGTGAAACCCGGATGGAGCGTCAGGCTCTCGATCCTCCTCGACTCGAAGGCCTCCTCCATCACCTTGACTCCCGGGGCGTCTTCGGGAACGGGCGTGTCCGCGTGATAGAGACGGCCTTGGTGCAGGTTGATCTGGAACGGCCCCGCAGCGGTGGCCTCCTCTATCGCACCCATGAGAGCGTCCATCGCCTCGGAGAAGGCAGGGTGCGACCGGGGGTAGAGCTGACTGGCCTTCCTGCCCGCAGCAAGGGTCGTCGCCAGCATGGTGGCAGGGGCGCTCATGTCATACTCCCCTCATGCGAGCGGAACTCCAAGGCCTGTCGTACGAGCTCCTGTATCTCAGCGAAGTGCCCTTTCTTTATGAGTGCCCGGCGGGAGCCCAGCTTCTTCAAGACCTCGCCCGCAGCCGGGTCGGGCATCCTGGCGAGAGCACCTATGATCTCGCGGGCCAACAGGAAGTCCTTACCGTCCATGTCGATCTCGTGCAGGCGCGTGTCGAGGATCTGTACGCCACCGGGGACTCCGTGTTTGGCTATGGCGCGGACCGCCACCATGGCCACCTCCGGACTGGGATCGCGCACCAGGGGGGTGAGTAGAGCGGCAGAAGAAGCACTGCCGCTGGCCGCCACGCCCTGA
>CAYWAF010000048.1:0-3774 GCA_964456355.1 uncultured Eubacteriales bacterium
CGCGGTCGGAGAGTTCGTCGGCCTCGAACATGTCGTGGGTGGTCAGCAGCACCGCAGCTCCGCGCTCGGCCTCCTCCTTTATCGTCTTGCGTATCGCCTTCGAAGTCACCGGGTCCAGCCCATCGGTAGGCTCGTCCAAGAACAGCACCTTCGGCTTGTTGATGAAGGCCCGCGAGATCATCATCCGCTGGCGCATGCCCTTCGAGAAGTCATGGACCCTGTCCTTCGCACGGTCAGCGAGTCCCACGCGGCGCAGTACCTCCATCGAATCCGGGTCCCTGATGCCGAAGAGCGATGCGAAGAAGTCGAGGTTCTCGAGCGCGGTCATGTTGAGGTAGAGGTTCTTCTCCTCGAAGCACACGCCTATCTGGGCCTGGACCTCCGGGTCGTCCTTGGTCACGTCCATCCCCAGGATGCGTGCCATGCCGCTGTCCGGGGTGATCTGACCGGTGAGCATCTTTATGGTGGTGGACTTGCCTGCACCGTTGGGCCCGAGGAAGCCTAGTATCTCGCCGGGCTCGACCTCGAAACTGATGCCTTTGACGGCATGGATGTCGCCGTAGCTGTAGCTGATGCCCTCGACCTCTATCGCCGGTCCGCTCATCGGACCTCTCCTTCCTTCGGGTCTTCCGGCGCTCCGCCTGAATGGAGTCCGCCAGCTCCTTGAATGCTTGCTCCAGGTGTTCGTGGTCGTAGGATCACTGCATGCCCTTGTCCACTTCTCCGGTGACCGTCCCGACGAGGAATGGACGGCTGTCCACCCGGAAGCGTCACATCTTGCTCCAGAACTTGCCTGCCACTCTGTCCATGATCACCTGCGGCATGGTCTTCGACGAGACCTCTTCTGCAGTGGCGCCGATCTCGACCGCCGAGCCCGGCATGCTGTAGACCGCTGCCGATTCAGGCGCCTCCGAGATCGTGTGACCACCCGCCCGCCTCACCGCGAGCATGCCCAAGGTGCCGTCCGAGCCGAGGCCCGTCAACAGCACGGCCAGAAGCCCGCTCCCGAAAGCGTGAGCGGCCGAACTCATCAGGATGTCGATCGAGGGTATGTGGAGCGAGTCCGCGAAGTCCCGGTCGAGGGAGATGTGGACGTCGCCATCGGAGTCACGCATCAGTCGCATGTGCTTGCCGGCAGGGGCGATGTAGACTGTCCCGGACTCGAAGCGCTCCCCGAAGCACGCCTCTTTGACCCTGAGGGAGGAGACCTCGTCCAGACGCTCGGCCCATGCCTTCGTGAAACCCGGTGGCATGTGCTGGCATATGGCGATCGCTGCAGGGAAGTCATGTGGGAGCATCCTGAGGATGCCCTCGACGACCTTCGGGCCTCCAGTGGAGGCACCGATCACCACGGCGTCGAGAGGCCTTCCTCCTTGCGGCACTCCGACAGGCTCGGGTTCTAGCCGTCTCGTTATCAAGTCTTGAACCTGCCCATACCCTTGAGAAGATCTTTCGCCTCATTCTCCACCAAGCGTGCCGATTCCGCGAGTTGCTTGGCGGCGGCAGCCGATTCGGAACTCGAGGCGCTCACTTCTTGCATCGCTTGCACCAGTTGCTGTGCTGCCGTCCGTTGCTCGCTCGCGGCAGCGGCTATCTCACGCGTGGCGGTGGTGGTCCGCGCCACCTGTTCGACGATGGTGTCGAAGACGTTCCTGGACTCGCGGCTCTGGTCGACGCCTTGGCTGGTCAGTTCCGCTTGTCGCTCGGCGGTCCTCAGGAGTTGCTCACTCGTGTCCTGTACTCCGGTGACGAGGTCTTTTATGCGTTTGGCCGAGCGCGCCACCGAGTCTGCGAGCGTCCTGATCTCTGTGGAGACGACGCTGAAGCCCTGTCCTGCCTCGCCCGCCCTGGCCGCCTCGATCGCAGCGTTGAGCGCCAGTATCTTTGTCTGTTCGGCGATGGCGCTGATGATGACCGTCATCTCCGAGATGTTCTGCGCCACCTCGGCGGCTGCCTCGGCGGCACTCCGGACCTCTTCGGCGCCTGCTGCGAGATTGTCCATCGTGGCGGTGCTGTTGTCCACGGTCTCACGTCCGGATTGAGCGGACTCCAAGGTGTCCTCCGCAGTGTCCAGGACCCTTTCGGCGCCGTCGGCCACCGCGTTGAACGTCCTGCTGAGTTCTTCGATGGTGGCGGTGGACTGAGCCACTGCGGAGGCTTGCCGGCTCGCTTGGTCTGCCGAGATGTCGGAGGCGGCGGCGATGTCGGAGGACACGCTCTTGAGCGAGTCTGCGGAGTGCGTTATCTTCCCGATGAGCTGACGCAGGCTGTCGGTCATGGCGTTGAAGCTCTCACCCAATGCGACCGATTCGGTGTATCCGCCATGCGGCACCTCGATCGTCAGCTCGCCCTCAGCCACCTGCGCAGCAGCCGCGCTGATCCCGTTAAGGGGTTTGGTTATGCCTTTGACGATCAAGAACGTGAAGGCTATCGCTATGACGAAGGATATGAAAGCGAAGAGCACGATGTTGACACCGAAGGACGTGATCAGCGAGAGGTAGTGGCTCATGGGGAATCCGGCATACGTCATCCCTATGACCTCACCGGAATCGTTGAATATCGGGTCGTATGCCGTCAGGTACCTCTGACCCACCACGGAGGTCTGCCCCCTGAACGGCTCACCTCTTGCCAACGTCTGCTCACGGACCTGGTCCGAAACCACCGTGCCGGTCACCCGCCGGCCGTCTTCATCGAGCATGGTGGTGGAGACGCATACCCCGTGCTGGAAGAGCGAGGCCGAGCCTTCCAGTGCTCCGAGCGTCTCCTCCAGGAAGCGGTTGTTGAGTTTCAGGGAGTCGATAGCCACCAAAGATATCTGTCCAGAAGCCGTTGCCTCCAAGGGAACGACAGTCAGCACGGACAGGGCACCGTCCTCCTCTCCCGGCACGATGGTGCCGTCAGGGGTCTCTTCGACCTCGATCTCGAGTTTTTTCGCGAGGCCGAGCGCCTCCAAGGTGGGCTGGGGGACTATGTCGGTGAAGGAGTAGGCATCCTCGGCCTTGCCCATCTTCGCCAGCAGACTCCATCCGGGATCCGATGGCGACACGTTGTTGGCCGATGCAACGATCCGTCCCTTGTCGTCCACTATCATCAGGTCCGTCAAACCCAGGATGTTGCTGTGGAACCACAGGTTCGCGGTCAAGTCGTCTCCGGTGGCGGTCGCGATATCGAGTTTCTCGTCCCCGGCTATCTCGGAGAGTTGCTTCACGCGGTCTTCGCCGAGACCGGCCAGTGCCGTGTTCATGATGTTCATGTGGGTCTCGAGCGTGCGAGAGGCCTCTTCGAGGAGCGCCTTCTTGTATTCATGGATGCCGAAAGAGCCCGCTATGAGCAAAGGGATGGCTCCGACGCTCACCATCGCTACGATGAGCCAGGTCCTGAGGCTGAAGGAGCGCTTTGCCATGGCGTGACGATCCCCCTCATAAGGGTCATGCACCGATAGGGGTATGTTACCCGCTAATGGAGCACACAAGCATCCTAACGGATATGTATTGATAACATACGGCTGTGCGGTTCATATGCTGAGGAGGGTGTATGCCCCACGACGATACAGACGATCTTCAGGACGAAGGGCGTCATGACCGAGAGGTTCCATCGGGGAACGAACTGACCGTCTGGGGATCGCTGCTTACCAACCCGCTGTTCATCCGTGGCGTCACGGCATTGGCGGTGGGGATGACCCTGCTGGCGACCTTCGAGTTCCGGGGGCCTGTGTTCAGGTGGTCCATCGCGCTGGCTCTGGTCGTGTTCGCCATCTCGCAGTTCCTGCAATGG
>CAYWAF010000048.1:3784-10258 GCA_964456355.1 uncultured Eubacteriales bacterium
AGAGGAACACCCCCAAAGACCTGATCGTCATCTTCGTCGCTTTGTTCCTTGCAGTGGTCTTCGCGGCGGAGTGGATGCTGGGCGCTGTACTGGCTGAACTGGGCATTCTCGCTGCTTTGCTCGTGACAGGCGCTCTCAATGTGTACACTGCCGTACGCGGTCATCGCGAGAAAGAGTCTACTGAGACCTGGGCATGGCCGCTGGTGAAAGGCGTTCTTTACATCATCTTCGGCATCATCGTCGCGTTGTGGCCGGGGAACACGGTGCTTGTCGCTGTCGCCGTCACAGGGTTCGTCTGGGCGATGGGCGGCATCGTCGCCGTCACATACGCACTTCGCGGGAAATACGACTCGCTCCAGTCCAGAGACCCATCCGAACTGGTCATGGAGTGGTTGCAGAAACGCGAGTTCACCTCCGAAGAAAGACACGAACTCCTCCAGAAGATCTCGTATGAAGGACCAGAGCTACATCAGCGCTTGGTGCGCTTCTCCCTGCTGATGCTCTTCTCAGTCATCATAGCCACGCTCGGCGTGATGCAGGACTCGACGGCTGTGGTGATAGGCGCGATGCTCGTCGCTCCACTGATGACACCGATCATGGGGCTCACTGCCTCGATAGTCATGGGCTGGCCCAGGCGTGCCATACGTGCAGGGCTCATCGTCGTCGCAGCGACCGTGGGAGCCATACTCGTCGCTGCCTTGGTGGCTGCGATAGCCCCTCTGGTCGGCAACGTCTTGGAGAACTCCCAGGTCGTTTCTCGTACCTCTCCGACCATGCTCGACCTCATGGTCGCGCTGACGGCCGGTGCAGCAGGCGCGTTCGCTCTTTCGAGGAGTGACGTCTCCGACTCGCTTCCCGGCGTAGCCATAGCCGTGGCGTTGGTTCCTCCGTTGGCAGTCGTCGGCATAACGTTGGCCGGTGGAGACGCCAAGCAGGCGTTCGGTGCGTTCCTCCTCTATCTCACCAACTTCATCTCCATAGTCCTGGCGGGGGCGGTCACCTTCATCCTCGTGGGGGTCTCTCCGTTCCATCGGCTCAAAGAACAGGCAGCAGGGATACGCATCGCGCTTGGAACCTTCGTCATAGGGGCTGCGATCATCATCCTGCCGCTGGCCTTCACCACCCAGAGCCTTGCCAAGGCGGCCTCTGTGGAATCGCAGACCGAGACGGCGATAAGCGAGTGGATGGGCGAAGACCAGCCGTACTCGGTGGCCAAGATAAAGTATGCGGGTGGTGTCATCTACGTGACGATGAGCGTCAGCGGGGGCCTTCCTCCCATAGAAGACCTGGGACACAGCCTCGAGAAAGACCTGGAGGACCCCTTCACGCTCAGGATCACCTGGACACCGGGAACGGTGTCGGAGTATAAGAGCAGCGATTGACGGATGCGGGCGGCCTCCGGCACGGCCGCCCGCGCCCGTGGTCCCGGCTCAAGGGTCCGTGGCGGGACCACGAAAACGGATCACGCTACTTCAGCGCATCCATCACTGCTGTACGTACTGACTCATCGACCGCTCCAGTCCCTCCGAGGAAGCGGACTTCTCCGATGCGGTAGGCGTTCGTTTCCAATGCGTTCTTGGTGCAAGTGGGCAGTGACGTCGATCTCGTCAGCAGGATCACGCTCCTGTCAAAGCCCTGTAGCACGCCTCCGGCCAGGGCATCGGGGAAGTTCTGGCCGGTCGTCACCGCTGCTCCGTCCCAGCGCATGCCGGCGGAGGCCACGGCATAATCATCGACTGCGACCGCTGTCGCATAGCGGTCTGCTCCGGACAGACGGTCCACGTCTCCACTCAGGAGTGCGTTGAGCTCCGTCTCGACGCTTGCGGGCACGGCGCCTGTCCCACCCATGATGATCGCGTCGGTGACACCGTCGGCCTGCATCTGTGCTTTAGTGCTGGCCCTGAGGCCGGTGGAGGTGGACAGGTATATCGGCCAGCCCTTGTAGGCGGCCAACGGAGAGCCTGCCAGTGCGTCCGGGAAGGTCATGCCGGTCGCCACGATGGCTGTGCCGTCGAAGGAGGGAAGTATCTCCACGGTCCTCTCGGCGACTGCTTCCGCTGTCGCGTAGCGGTCTGCTCCGTAGATCCGTTCCACCTTCTTCACGCCGCTTATCTCTCCCAGCGCCGTCTCCACTGCTGCTGAGACGGCTCCCGTTCCTCCGAGTAGCAGCACCCTGTCAGCTCCGAGACGCTGTATCTCCGCAGCGACGTCTGTCGGGACGGTCGTCCCGACGAGCAGTATCGGTCCGCCGACCGCTCCGGCCAGCGCCGAGCCGCCGAGGGCGTCGGGCCAGTTGAGGCCCGTGGCCACCACTACGCTCTTGTACCCCTCGGGATCCACGGGAAGCGAGCCGTCGGTGGGGAAGGCCTTCTTGGATGCCTGGACGGCAGTCTGGTACCGGGTCGGGCCTTCGATCTTCATCGAGGTGGTCTCGCCCACCTTGACCCAGTCCTTGGCTGCACCACTCCAGTTGCCTGCATGGTCGTATGCGAACGCCGTGTAGTAGTAGATTCCATCGCTCAGATCCGGGTCTTCGGCGAAAGGCGTACGGGTGTCGACCACCGTCGTCTGTCCTGCGGTCTCCGTCGGGGTCGTCGCGTAATCGGAGGCGGAACGTACGAGCTTCGTCCCGGCATGGTCCGGGTCGGTCGGGTTGTGCCAAGTCAGGGAGACGTCATCGCCACTCGCGACAGCATCCAAGCCCGTCGGATCGGCAGGAGGAGTCGTATCGGCGGACCGCCCAAGTCCGGGTAAGACCATCAGCGCGAACTGCGAGAAGTGATTGGTGATGGCATCGAAGCGGACCGTCTCATCATCTATGGGGAATGGGACCGTCGGCAGCTCCTCCCATCCTATACCCTCCGTGTAACAGCATATCTTCGAGTCAGGCGGGATCATCGGGCTCGCGTACATGCTTATCGTCGCTGGTACGGTGAGGGTCGCTGGTGACCTTCCCTGCACCGGCGGTATCGTCAAGGTCGCTTCGTCGAAATCAGGGATCTGGAAGTCGATCTCTTCGAGCGTGAGGTCGTAGACGGAGCCGGCGAACTCGAATCCCGGCAACGGCTCGGGTTCTTCGGGCGTCGGGACCTCCCGCACCGTGAGTTCGAGTGTCGGGCCGGGTGTGATGGCGGTACCAGGTGCGAGAGGCACGTCGGTCGAGATGCCTATGCCCGGCATCATCCCGGTGACGCTGAGACTCGTGTCGCCACTGAAGACCTGCTTGAACGTGGGTGTGGGCCAGTCGTCGAAGTCCGGGTCGTAGAAGACGTCGAAGAAGCTCTCCGTCATGGGTTCCGGGTCTTCGCCATAGAGCCCGTCTCCATCTATGTCGAGCTCCAGGTGTGTGACGCCTTGCTCGGCGACGCTGGCCGGCTTCCCGGTCATGGTGTCTTCGGCCGTGGTGGCCGTCGGGAGTATCGATGCGTGGATCGGGGAGTCCTCGTTGCGCGAACCATCCCCGTCGTTGTCGAGGTTGGTGTACGTGGTGGCGGACGGACATGCCCAGGTGAACAGTTCACGGGTCGTAGTCCGGTCGTCTGCGTTGCCGATGGCATCGGCATAGGTCGTGTCGTGGACGGGGTCACCGGGGGCGGAGACCGACACGCACGTGAGCGCATCCAGGATACCCTGGGTGAGCACGCCGTTGCTGACCGGTCGCTCGTAGCCCACGTCGTCAGCCGGAGCTGCGGTGATGACCTCCAGGTGACCCGGGCGCAGAGGCTTGCCGTCCTTGTCCTTGAGGTTGTTCTTCAGGTCGGGCACGAAACTGCCCGAATAGCAGGAGTCCAGGATGACGACGATCGTCACGGACTCGGGGAAGCCGGAGAGCCACTCGGTGAGCTGGTCATCGGTGACCTTCGTGTTGTTGGCCACGTAGATCACATCGTCGACTCCGACGCTGTCGTTCTTGTCGCCATCGCCGTTCATGTCGACGCCGCCGTCGTCCTTGTCGACCTTACCGTCGCCGTTGGTGTCCTTGCCTGCGACTATCCATTCCGGTGGCGGGCTCGCGTTCAGGCGCCAGACCTCCACGCTGCCGTCGCTCTTCTTGACCGTGCGGGTGTCCTCTTTGCCGTCGCCGTCGAGGTCTTCTCCGTAGTAGTGGATCCATCCAGCGGCAGGCGTGGTCAGGCCGCTGCTGTCGAACTCACCGAACTCGCTTTCGGGGATGCGGATCGCGGTCTCGTCGCCGCTCGTGTCGATGCGCCCTCCGGAAAGTCCGTCGTCCTTGTCGTAGCCGCCGCCATGACCGGAGAAGTAGAAGATGAACTCGTCACCCGGTTTCGAGTCGGCTTTGGCCGCGTCGATGGCTGCCTTGATGGCGTTCGGAGTCGCCGAAGCACCTTTGAGCTTGGTCATGTCGGAGGAGTTCCATGAGGCGCCGTAGCCTTCGAGTGCTCCGGTGAGGTCGTCGACGTCCTTCTCCGGATACTTCAGGCCGTTCTTCACGCCGACAAACACACCGCGGAAGCGGGTGGCCTTGGTGTTGTCGACGACCTTGGACTCGGTCTGATATATATCGGTGTCCTCTACCGTTCCATCGCCGTCGAGGTCCCACCAGGACTCCTCGTAGTGGCCGTCACCGTCCCAATCTATGAAGACCGCTGTTCCGTTGCCACCTTGCAGCGGGACCACTCTCATCCCGGCCTTCCCACGCGGAGAACGGGTGTCGTCCCCGCCGGTGTTCAGGGTCTGGACGTTGTCGATGACACCGTCCTCGTCCGGGTCGTCCCACTGTTCGTCGTCCACCCCGTCGCCGTCCCAATCGATCTTGTACGACTCCGGCTTGCCGTCTTTGTCGGCATCGACGGGCGTGATGGAGGTCTCACCCTCTCTCGCGGCGAATGCGCCGATGGGCATCAGCGCGATGGCGAGTATGAGTACCAGAAGTAATGAAAGGAGCCTCTTGAGCGAGGCCGGATGATGCCCGTTCATCGTTAGCGCCCCCTTGATGTGAAGCATGATATTGGGACGACCGCGCCCCCGCAGCCATCGTCCATCAATCACTATACCACCCGCGCATCCATATCATGCGCTGCTCGGTGAAGCGGTGCCGACGAGATGCGAAAGGGCACGTCCTGTGCCCTTTCAAGAGTTCGCGCCCGTCGGCGATCACTCGTCGGGAGCAGGCGACTGACCTGTCTCCGGCATCTCGGGCGGCTGCTTCCCGGTCTGTATGCTGCCGGTCCGGTCTATGTCCTTGAACAACTCGGCGACGCCTCCGATGCTGCTCATGATGCCTGAGACCTCCAGCGGCAGGAATACCTTGTTCGCAGGGCCGCCGGCGATGGCGATGAGGGATTCGAGGTATTTGATGGCTATCAGGTCGTCCGTCGGACGACCCTCGTGGATGGCGTTGTATACGTTCTTGATAGCGTCCGCCTCGCCCTGCGCGATCGCGATCTTCTTGTACTTCTCGGCGTCTGCGACCTCTTTGATGGCGAGCGCCTTGCCTTCTGCGGTGAGCACCGCTGCCTGCTTTGCACCCTCGGCGCGCGTGATGGCGGCCTGCTTGTCACCGTCGGCCTCCAATATCAGTGCGCGGCGGTCGCGCTCGGCCTTCATCTGACGGTGCATGGCCTCGGTGACGTCCACAGGGGGTTCGATGCGCTGCAACTCGACTCGCACCACCCGCACGCCCCACTTGTCAGTGGCATCGTCGAGGATCTGTCGCAGCGCCACGTTTATCTTCTCGCGGGAGGTGAGCGACTCGTCGAGTTGCATGTCGCCGATGACGTTACGCAGGTTGGTCTGCGCGAGCTTGGTCGCCGCCAGGTAGAAGTTGGCCACGTTGTACATGAGCTTGACGGGATCGGTGGCCTCGTAGTAGACGACCGCGTCCACCGTGACCACGACGTTGTCCTTCGTGATGACCTCCTGCGGCGGGACGTCGACGACGTTCTCGCGCATGTCCACTTTGGTGAGGCGGTCGACGAAGGGGATGATGATGTGCAGGCCCTGGTCGTAGGTGCGCTGGTACTTGCCCAACCGCTCCACGATGCCCTTCTCGTAAGGGCGCACTATCTTTATGGCCGCAGCGAAGTAGACGATGAGCAGGATGAACAGGATGATTCCGAGGAAGACCACGAACAACTCAGGCATGACTGCCTCCTAACGTACGATGCTGCCGCTCAGCGGATCAGCCCTCCGGCTTCGAGGAGTCTTCCGCATCACGTTCCATCTCAGGATGTACCACGAGGTGGGTCCCCTCTATCCGGTCCACTATCACCCTCGTTCCCTCTGGAAGGATCCCGTATCCGGGCGCATCAGCCCTCCACTGCTCGTGAGAGATGCGGACCTGTCCTTCGGGGGAGTCCGGGACGAGTCGTTCGATGACCACGCCTGTCTTGCCGAGCAGCCTGTCAGAGCCGGTCTTGACGGGAGGCTCGTGGGTGAGTTTGTCGGCGAACCTGCGCATGGAGAAGAAGGAGATGGTGGAGACGATGATGAAAGCCGCCCACTGTATCCCCA
>CAYWAF010000048.1:10358-12248 GCA_964456355.1 uncultured Eubacteriales bacterium
GCGATGGCGAGCAAGGCCTTCTCGCGTGCAAGACGGGAGGCGCGCTCCACCGGGCTGAGTGCGAACACAGGTCCTCCTCCCAACACCCGGAAGACGCCGCCACTCATCACCGCCTCCACCGTCGAACGCCCGGCGGCCTCGAGCAAGGCATCGACCGGATGGTCGTCCGAAACCTTGAAGATGGCCAAGTCGGCATGTTTGCTGGGCTCGATGGAGCCGGACAAGCCACCTATCCCTATGATGTCCGCTCCGTTCACTGTCATCATCTCCAGCAGGTCCTCGGCCTCGAAGCGTGGTTCCATGGACTTCAAGGCGCGGGCCTCCTCGAACAGGTCCAGGCCGGAGTTGCTCGCCAGCGAGTCGGTCCCGAGTCCCAGCACGACTCCTGCGTTCCTCATGCGCCATGCGGGAGGAGCGCCGTTCTCCAGGTAGATGTTGGAGCGCGGGCAGAGGACCACCCCACGAGCCCTTCGTGCGAGTGCGGCCAACTCCGAGGGCAGGACCTTGGTGCAGTGTATGAGGACCGCATCGTCCAGCACCCCGAGCCTGTCCAGGTAGGCGATGGCTCCCGTTCCCGGCGGCTCGAACCCGTCAGCCAACCGCGCTGCAAGATCCGCCAATGGGCCCGTGCCGCTGCGGAGCAGGTCCATCTCGGCATCCGATTCTGCCGCATGTACGGCGAAAGCGGAGCACTGTGCTTCGGAGATCCTGTGAGCAGCACGCAAGAGGTCCGGGCCTGACGTGTAAGGGGAGTGGGGCGAGATGCCGCAGCGCAGCTTCCCTTGGCACATCCGTCCTGGGTCCGACGGGAACTCCATGTCGCTGAGTCTTCGAGGCAACTCGTCGCGCGTGGTGCCCAGTACCTCCCAATAGAACGTTCCGCCCAATCCCGAATCGGCGGCGATGGCGACCGACTCCGGGCCGTGCGTTATGTCGCCGACGGTCGTGGTGCCCGAGCACAGGGCCGACACGGCCCCATAGACGGTGGATGCGACGATGTCGTCCGGGGACAATGCTCCGTACGCATTGGGCATGTCCCGTATCCACTCGGCGAACGGCTTGCTCGGGATGACGTCTCTCAGGCAACTGAGCTCCAGATGAGTGTGCGCGTTGACCAGTCCGGGCATGATCGTGCAGCCCTCGAACTCGTGCAACGCTGCTTTCGGCGTGGCTTTCCGCAAGGCGTCGATCGGTCCCACGTCGAGGATGCGGGAGCCCTGCACGAACACTGCGCCGTTGCGTATGGGAGGCCCGGCGATGGGGATGACCCAGTCCGCAGTCAGAAGCAAGATGTGCCTCCGTCCTCGAATCGCATGTGCTGTGGCAAGTGGGCGTCTTGTGGTGATCGGGTTCCGGCGTCGGGCGTCGTGCGCTCATCCTCAGACGGTGCGGATGATAAGAGCCCCTACTCGAAAGAGGGTAGCCGAGCAGGATTCTCCTGTCACCAGGTTGGGAAAGTACGAATAGATGGCGAGCGGGATGCTGTATCTTGATTCTGACATCTGTCCGCCGGGAGGGAAGGGTGGTTCCAAGTGTCAAGCACCACATCGGGTTCGAGTGCGGCGCTGACGGTCCTGCGGGTGATCACGTGGCTGGTCTATGCGTTCGCGGTGGCTGCGATAGCCGTACTCGCGTTCGCTTTCATCCTCGCATTGTTCGGCGCTTCCAGTGGAGCTGCATTCTCCGAGTTCATCTATGACCTCGCACCGATCTTCATGCGTCCCTTCTCGGGCATGATATCTCCGACAGAACTCGCCAACGGCGGTGCGGTGGTCTGGGGCGCCCTCATAGCCATCGCGGCCTACGCGGTAGCAGCGGCGCTCGTAGGATCCCTTCTGGGCTATATCTCCAGGAAACTCTACATATCGAAGGCTCACGACATCGAGGAGG
>CAYWAF010000049.1:0-12211 GCA_964456355.1 uncultured Eubacteriales bacterium
CGGGTCTGGTCTTAGCTCCCCGCCACACTCCGAAGTGGTACGCTTTCTGGCGGCGGGGTACTATGCAGGCTCGGTCTTAGCTCCCCGCCACACTCCGAAGTGGTACGCTGGCGAGTTCGAGACTCACACCGACATCCTCGTCTTAGCTCCCCGCCACACTCCGAAGTGGTACGCTCATAAAGCAACGCATCCCCTGCTAGAACATGTCTTAGCTCCCCGCCACACTCCGAAGTGGTACGCTGCCAGGGCCGTGGAGGAGCCTTCCAAGAAGGTCTTAGCTCCCCGCCACACTCCGAAGTGGTACGCTCAGACAATCCGATTCACTTTGTCGTATCAAGTCTTAGCTCCCCGCCACACTCCGAAGTGGTACGCTAGAGCGAGAGAAACGACCCTGTTGAACAGGGTCGTTTCTCTTTGGTTTCGAAAAAAACCAGTTATCATAATCGGATTTGAAGTTGCGCCCCGACAGTTTTTTCTTGAGTCGTGGGCTTTCCGACAAGGAATCGCATCGACTCATATTGTTTTTCTGTGATGACCAGGACACGCACGTTTCCTTTGGGTGGAAGGTTATTCTGCAACCTGTGTAAATGTTTTTCTACACCATCCAATCCGCTGGTGATTCTAGTGTACACGGAGAACTGCATCATCGTGTATCCGTCTTTGATCAGAAAAGTACGGAACTGCTGGTAGCGCCTGCGGTCAGTCTTTTTCGCGACAGGCAGGTCGAAAAGAACGATGAGTCGCATCAGTTTCACCGTCACTCCACCAAGTGCAGGTTCCTTGTACGGTCTATGTTGACAAGCAATGGTAGTTCCAGCTGTTTGTGGTCGCGACGATAAAGTGCTCGCACAAGACTCTGTACGGTCCTATCAATCGCAGTCAGCACAGTCCTTGTCTGTTCTGCAATCTCACAAGGTTCATGAAGTACTGCCACCAAAGCAGCTCGGCCATCATGCCTCGAGACATCCAACTCATCGCTTATTGTGCGCCTATCTACCATGGGACGAAAGGCCTCAAGCAGGTCATCGGCCAAGTTGAAAGCATTGAGTTGAGCATCATGTTGTATTCCAAGCGGGGGATATAGACCATATCCGACTACATAGCGAGCTATTGCCGCTCGCAAGATGGCGTAGCCATAATCCAATGCTCTATCAGGCCCGTTACCGCTGTGCCTGCCTATTCCAGGCATCAGTCTAGGGAAGTAGTATCGTGCAGCGGTAGCCTCCATGTTCGAAGTGTCACCCGAGGTGACAGATGTCTTGTATTCTCGAAGTCGCTCATGTCCTCGGCGACCAAGGTATTCGAGGCATCTGGCCTGATTCTCAATCTTGGCGCGGACAAGATGTTGCCATAGACGTTTTTTGAGTGGTTTTGTTGCGGCAAGTTGTTCTCTGACCACCGCCAGTTGGCGGCTGTGCTGACAGCTGGGGAGAAGGATTCCCGACGGCATGTGCTTTTCATTGCACACAGCGACTGCCACTCCGTGCGATGCAAGTAAGGAGAGGGTGGCGCAGGAGGTCTGGATGCGAGGGTTCTCAAAAACGATCACAGCGATATCTTCCATGGGAACAGCCACAGGCTCTTCCCTTTCGACTATCAGCTGTCTGGAGCGGACGCGTAGCCTCGCGTCACTTTCGACCACGACTGTTCGAAAAGCCAATGCGCTTCTCCTGTCGTATCGGTCTTACGATGCGGCCGAGGACGTCGACGTGCAGCTTGTCGAAGGCGATGACATTCCTGGCGACTCCCAAGCTAGGTCTTTCCCATGAGCTATCATGGGCGCGAAGAGTGATGGATGCAGTAGAGCGACTCGTTGCTACGAAGTAGCCGAAATATGTTTCTGGGTCTCCAGAAGAACCTTTCACCAGTCGGACAAGATCGTTCGGGTAGAGGCTGAACTTGAAGCGATATGTGTCGTTCATTTCCCGCCACAGTTTCTCGCCTTTTCCGGCGGTGATCGCTCGGCTGGGAAGGCGTCCTTGGGCGACGTCTTTCAGGTACACAGGAACGAGATAGTACTTGCCGCCTTTTTCGAACACGTCTGTGCGGACGATCTTGCTGTTGTCCGCGAGTCCGCCGCGCACATAAGTGCCGCCACTCGCAGGATTGTCATACACTCGAATGCCGCGTACCCGAGGAGCGGTCCTCCCAGGCTTGCTCGGCTTGTAGAAAGGTTCGGTGAATGCTTTTGAGCCATCGCCGTCATGTGCATCCAGTCGCTCTTTCAGTGCCAAGTAGAGTTCGCGGTCTCGCTTTTTGCCCACCATTCTTTCGAGTAATGCTGGAGTAAGGTCTTTCAAAAGCACGCGCTTGCTGGTGAGTATCTTTCCATCATCGCTCTCCGATTCGATGCGTCGAATCGTCTCTTTGTGCACCTCTCCTCTAATAGAGCGAGCGGGCATTCGACTCACCAGTATCGGAGCAGGTGGGCGATTCGGGTCGAGCAGGACATCCAGTGGATCTTCCGGAAGTGTTTCGGCTAGGATTTCTACGAGTTCCTCACGAAAGCCATTCCATGGCTCTGGTACGTATCGTGCTTCAATGATCTCCCCTGTATCAGCATCGACGTAGGTTCCATTTGTGTTACGGAGTGGTCTGATGGAAAAGAATCTACTGACTTTCTGGATCATTCCGCGTGACGTTGCTGCTACGACTGCTGCATCAAGGGCATGGTGCAGATCCCCGTCTTCTCTGATTTTCTGTAGACGCCATGCCTTTCTGAGATAGGCGGTGGCGCGTCCGTTCACAGTTACCACAGGTCGCTTGTTCTTGCCTGAAAAGTCCAAGTTCGCTTCGACGAAGTTCTTGAAGTATCTGGCGATATACCTCGTGTCGTTGAGGTTTCTGTCCTTGAACTCGTCTTCAGCGCGGTTGTCGAAGTTCTTGCGCAACAAGCGATCGCGCTTAGGGTGGGGGAGATGCATGGATATGACGCGCTCCTCGAACTCATGCCAGCGGTCTTTGTCTTCGCCCATGTATTCGAATGGGGTGCGACCACGTTTACGCTGGTTTTCTGTCGCGGTTACCAGCACTTTGTTCATGTAGCTGTCATCGAAAGACCTACCGTGTGGGAGTATATGGTCGACTTCAGCATATCCGGGTTCATCGAGCATGCGTTTCGAATCAATATATACACCCGAGTAAACACAATGGCCGCCTTGTTCTTTCCAGAGCTTGTATTTGACGATGTCATGCCCTTTTGGGTCGGAAAGACCTAGTTCCCGCAGACTTTCTATGGCCGATTCATTGACAGCACGATTCTCCTTCTGGCGCTTTTCGATTTTCCTGCGGTCTTCATATGCTTTGCCGACATCTCGTGCCATCTCGATATGAAGCTCTTCGATAGAGCCGAACTCATCGATGATCGCATTCACGACTTTGCGTGTTTGCGTCAATGCTCGCAGTACCACTGGATTGCGAACATCATCCGGAGGGATGGGTGGAAGTTTGGCCTGTTTTTCATCTTCTGGTGAAGCTGAATGGTCAAGACCAGCTGCTTTACAAGCTTCTGAGTATGAAAGTCCGGACTCCATGTGGGGGAGGATCTTGAGCAATGTTTCGCGTGAAAGATGTCCGTTTTTTGAAAAACGCAACTCACCCAGTGTCTCGCGGACGTTTTCTTCAAGACCCAGGGCAGCCAACTCTCTGTCCACGCTTTCGGGCAGTTTGTAATACGTGAGGACGATGGCTATCTCATCTAAGGTATCTATGTCTGACGCGAGAGACTTCCATGTCTCAGGCGAGATGCTCTCGACCGCCTTTCTCATTTCATGCCACCGCTTGGGATGCGGCAACTTCTCTTTTTTCTCTGCACTGATATCGTCGGGGTCGCGGGTGTCATATCTCACTCCGATAAAACGAGCGTTTTCTGGTAGGTCGCATATCTTGCGGACATCAGCCAGAGTGAGAGTGGTGGCTCTTCCAAATGCCTTGTCGACGACAGCTTGTCGCTGTTCGTCGGTGAGAGAGTGCCTTATCCCTCCATCTTCGAGGGTGTATCGGACATTATGGAGCTTATCGACGATCCTGAAGCGTTCGAAGGTGGGGCATGCAAGAGGTATGCGTGGGTTCTGTTTATCTATGCTGCAGCGGCCTACGAGCGCCATCAAATCTTCGCCTTCGGTGATCGGGGCCTGCATGGAAAGGATGTCGATGTATTCGCTTTCGATGTTCTCAGTCGCATATTGGTTGCCGTATTTGCGCTGAGCGACGAATAGTGTTCGAATCTCATCAAGAAGTAACTCTCTAGAAACCACTCCACGATAATCGCTGCGGTTGCGCTTTGATTCCGCAAACTTTTCATCACGCAAGAGCATCTCGCCGATCGTTCGGTAGCCTTTCTCCTTCATAAGAGATTCGTTTTCGGCTATAGCCTCTTTCACTACTCCCTCATCGTCGTCTTCATCACCATTGAGTCTCATGGACTTGTATCCACGACGCTTGCACATCTGTGTGAGTACGCGTGCCCACTCTCGCTCTGTCAGCTTTCGATCTAGACCGGCAACACGCAGTTCATAGGGAGTTGGATCACCCGATTTGACAACAAAGGCGTCTTCGAACTCTTCGGGAGTCAGCATTCCGGATGTGGTGAACATATTCCGTAGCCGAGCCATGCGTTCTCTTCTGCGTCGGTTGCGACGCCGCGTGGATCTATAGAGTCTACGTGGAGCTGCCAGCGATGCCCCAGTTTTTGGGTTCTCGGCTTTGGTGAAAACGCGAACTCCGATGCCTGCTATGTGCTGAGCATCACTGTCGATGACACACCAGCCAACTGAAGCGATTCCGATATCGAGACCGACATGCAAACTCACGATATACTCCATCCCCCAGGAATCGATGGTCGCTCAAGCATGACAAACTGCTCTGACATCAGCAAATAATCCCAGGCACAAAGGACGCCCCGACAACAGCAGTTGCCGGGGCGTTGCCTTACGCTTTCGCTTATCCTAGCAAGCCCGCCACACTCCGAAATGGTACGAGATGCCGAACAGCGATGCGCAAAGATATCCTATCACCCCGACTGACATCTTGTCAGTAGATATAGACGATCTCCATTTCCCCACTTCTCCCCTGTGGAAACTGTGGATACGGTGGATAACCTGCGCTTTCATCTCCGCTCGTCGCAAGCCTGCAGCCGCTCGGCACGAACTCCGCGAAAACCCTTGCAACTCGTTTCGAGCCGGGTAATATTCTCATTGCGAGGCCGCGAGGACTCCGGAGAGGCAAAACCGCAAGGAGATGTCTGTTCGGAAGAATCGGGGCCTCGCACTTTGTCGTCTGAGAGCCATGCAGCTCGGATCGGTGCACGCTTCATGAAGCACAAGGCCGTCCTCCTCACGCTCGTCCTCATGCTCGTACTGACCGTCACCACGGGCTGTGCGTCTTCCGACGCTCCGGACGAGACGAGCGAGACGTCCGCCTCCACGCCGATCGCCCTCCCTGAGCACACCCTGACCCTCGACGAGGTCCGCGAGATGTCGATGTCGGTCTCGGACAAGAGCGAGATGGCCACCGGCTTTCCTACTCCACTGCCCGTGATTGACGGGACGGTGCTTGCCGTCGAGCAACTTCCTGTGGAAGGCGGGGGAGAGTGGTTCTACGCGATAGAGACCACCGAGTCTCCGGAAACCGTGCTCGAGTGGTATTCGCGTGCCTACCCGATCGCCAACTGGCAAGTGACTTCGGCCTATGAGGTCACCCGGAACGACTCGACCGTCACCACGCTGGAGATGACGAAAGGTGACGCGTCCTCTCGCGTGACGATCCAGTCGACCGATGTCGGCACGCTGGTGGAGGTCCATATCGCCATCGGTAGCGAGGGTGCGGTCACGCTGTGAGGCCCGACATCTTGCTGGACGCACTCATGTGCTCGGATACAATGAGGACAGGGGAGATTCAATGTCCTGCTAATCATGTAGGAGCATCTGGCCGATAGAGTCCGGTCCACGAAGCCTCAGAAGGTCGCAACTGCATCATGACTCCGATCCGCATATTCATCAGCAGCGTCCAGAAGGAATTCACCGAAGAACGAGCGGCGTTACGTGACTATTTGCGAGGCGACGCGCTGATGAGACGGTTTTTCGAGGTCTTTTTGTTCGAGGACGTGCCTGCTGCTGATCGGCCTGCAGACGACCTGTATCTTGATGAAGTACGGAACTGTGACCTGTATGTGGGACTTTTCGGCAACGAATACGGTTCCGAGGACGATGATGGCATCTCACCGACGGAACGTGAATTTGATCTAGCCAGCGAATTGGGCAAGTATCGGTTGGTGTTTGTGAAAGGAGCCGATGATGAGGTCCGCCATCCCAAGATGCGTGCCCTTATCAACAAAGCGCAGACGTCACTCGTTCGCAGACGTTTCAACACATCAGCCGAGCTGCTGACAGGTCTCTATACGGCTCTAGTGCGCTATCTTGAAGAGAGGCAGCTCATCCGCTCCAGTCCTTTCGATGCTTCACCTTGCCTTGGGGTGACGATTGATGATTTGGATTCTGAGAGGATAGGTTGGTTCCTCCGTACAGCTAGAAGGACTCGCAACTTTCCTCTAGGAGAAGAAGCATCTGCTCTCGACTTGCTCCGGCATCTGAACCTTCTTGTCGACGGAGAACTGACGAACGCGGCTGTCTTACTCTTCGGCAAACAGCCACAACGACACCTGATTTCGTCCGAGGTCAAATGTGCTCACTTCCATGGTGCTGAGGTGAGTAAACCTATCCCGTCATACCAAGCGTACAAAGGTACGGTATTCGACTTGGTGGACGCTGCTGTGGATTTCGTGCTCAGTAAGTCGCTCTTTCGGTGGGCACGCGTGAATCAAGCTCACAGGTACCGCTTCGTTACGAGATTCCGAGAGAAGTGATTGCGGAGGCTATCGTCAACGCCTTGGCTCATCGTGACTATGCCAGCAACGGTAGTGTGCAGGTGATGCTGTTCGCGGATCGTCTGGAGGTCTGGAATCCAGGCACACTTCCGCCATCGCTTACTCTGGAAAAACTCCGTACAGCACACGGCTCGGTGCCGCACAATCCTCTCCTGGCCGAATCGATGTATCTAGCCGGATACATCGAGCGGATGGGGACTGGAACACAAGATATGATCAAACGCTGCAGAGAGGCAGGGTTGCCTGAGCCGGAGTTCTCGATCAGTGATGGTTTCGTGACCAAGGTTCACAGAGGTGGGGTCGAGAAGGTAGACGTTGGAGCTGCAGAACCGACTAGGGAGAAAACTAGGGAGAAAACTAGGGAGAAGATCCTTGCATTGATAACAGACGACCCCACGATAACAATGGAGGACCTAGCTGAGCAGACAGGCATCACCTCGAAAGGTATCGAGTGGCAGATAAGCAGGCTCAAAAAAGCTGGCCTGCTGGAGAGAGTCGGCCCAGCCAAAGGTGGCAAGTGGAAGATAGTCGGAGGCGACGATGACTAGCATTGGTCAACGTGACTACTGAACACCACCATATCTCTATTAATGGCATCCCGGTCGAAGTCGTCCGCAAGGACATCAAGAACCTCTACATAAGGGTCTATCCGCCCGACGGACGGGTGCGGCTATCCGCTCCGTCCCACTTCGACGACGAAGCGGTGCGTTCGGCGGTACTCTCGCGCCTGGGATGGATCCGCAAGAAGCGGAAGGCGTTCGAGCAGCGAGGGGAGCGGCCCGAGCGCGGGGCCGTTCTCCAAGAGCGGTATCGGGAGCGTCTTCGCGGGCAGATACCCATCCTCCTGGAGAAGTGGGAGCCCATCGTCGGTGTCGAGGTCTCCGAGGTGCGCATCAGGAGGATGAAGACGCTCTGGGGCAGTTGCAACAGCAGGGCCCGGCGCATCTCTATCAACCTGTGGCTGGCGGAGAAGCCGCGCGAGTGCCTCGAATACATCCTCGTCCACGAGTTGGTCCACCTGCACGAGCGGGGCCACAACGAACGCTTCTATGCGTTGATGGACGCGTTCATGCCTCAGTGGCGCATCTATCGGGAGAAGCTGGAGACGGCACCGCTCCCGGATGAGGAACAGGCGTACTGAGAAACCCCACTTCTCCCCTGTGGAAACTGTGGATACGGTGGATAACCTGCGCTTTCATCTCCGCTCGTCGCAAGCCTGCAGCCGCTCGGCACGAACTCCGCGAAAACCCTTGCAACTCGTTTCGAGCCGGGTAATATTCTCATTGCGAGGCCGCGAGGACTCCGGAGAGGCAAAACCGCAAGGAGATGTCTGTTCGGAAGAATCGGGGCCTCGCACTTTGTCGTCTGAGAGCCATGCAGCTCGGATCGGTGTCGTCTTCCGGGTCTTCCGGGCGTCGCTCCCACTACCTGCGTTATACTTCGCTCGAACCTCGATCACGCAGCATGCGCTGCACGTCTGAAGGGTGTTCCATGCGCACGATCAACGTCGGTCTCATCGGTCTGGGAACTGTCGGCTCCGGCGTGGTGGAGATCTTCGAGCGCCATGCCAAGCACTTCCGCACCCGCGCGGGTGTCGATATCGCTCTCAGTGCCTTCGCCGACCGCGACGAGAAGCGGTTCGAAGACCTCGGCCTTCCCGCAGACCGCTGTCATACGGACTGGCGCGAGGTGGCAGAGCATCCCGACCTGGACATCGTCATAGAACTGATCGGCGGTACCGGTGTGGCCCACGATGTCGTCATCGCTGCGCTGGATGCCGGCAAGTCCGTTGTCACCGCCAACAAGGCGCTCATGGCCACTCACGGCAAGGAGGTCATGGACCACGCGGCCTCCGCCGGCGTGGACATCGCCTTCGAGGCGAGCGTGGGCGGCGGCATACCCATCATCGGACCCCTCAAGCACGCGCTGACCTCCAACGAGATCACCGAGGTCATGGGTATCGTGAACGGCACGACCAACTACATGCTCACCCGCATGGCCGAAGACGGCCTGGACTACGACACGGCGCTTGCCGAGGCCCAGGACCTCGGATATGCGGAGGCGGACCCCACCGCCGACGTCGACGGCCTGGATGCGGCGGCCAAGATAGCCATCCTCGCTTCGATCGCTTTCAACTCCCGCGTCACACTCGACCAGGTCCCTGCCGAGGGCATCCGTGAGATAACCCCGAGCGACGTCGTCTACGCCGCGGAGATGGGATACGCGATAAAACTGCTGGCGCTCGCTTCCCGCACCGATGAGGGGATAGTGGTGCGCGTGCATCCCACGATGATCCCGGACCGCCATCCCCTCGCTCAAGTGGACGGCGTCTACAACGCCATCTTCGTCGTGGGCGACTCGGTGGGCGAGACGATGTTCTTCGGCGAAGGGGCGGGCTCCCTGCCGGCGGCCAGTGCCGTGGTCGGCGACGTCATCGAGGTCGCACGCCATGCGGTCAAGGACTGCCTGGGCCTGGTGGGATGCACCTGCACCGAGCATCTGCCCGTCCGCGACATCACCGAGCTGGAGACCCGCTACTACATCCGCATGGTCGTCGAGAACCGTCCCGGCGTGCTCGCAGCGACCTCTCAGGTCTTCGGTGAGCACGGTGTCTCCCTCTCCTCGGTCATCCAGAAGGGTGCAGGCGACGCGCCGCAGGCCGAGATCGTCTACGTGACCTACAAGGCGGCCGAGAAGGACGTGCGCGATTCCCTCGCCGAGATCGAGTCGCTCGACGTGGTGAGCGCGGTAGGCAGCGTCATCCGCGTCGAAGACCTCTGAGGTCGGCGCGATGGCCCGGGTATCCGTCAGCGTACCCGCCACCTCGGCCAACCTCGGCCCCGGTTTCGACGCCTTCGGCCTCGCACTCGCGCTCCACGACCGCTTCAGCGCCGAACCCGCCGACGAGTGGGTAGTGGAGGTCGCAGGAGAAGGTGCAGACGACTTCCCGAAAGATGCGAACAACCCGGTCGCCAGGTCCGCTGCGCGCTTGTTCGAGGAGGCGGGCGAGGAAGACCGCTGTCTGCGCATCACGTGCGACAGCGCCATCCCTCTAGGCAGGGGGCTCGGCTCCTCTGCCGCCGCCATAGCGGGAGGGTTGCTGCTCGCCAACGCTTTCGTCACCTTTCCGCTGGACGACGAGCATCTTTTCCGTCTTGCGGCCGAGCTGGAGGGTCACCCCGACAACGTCGCTGCTGCTCTTTGTGGAGGACTCACCCTCTCCTGGGCCGACGAGGAGGGTTTCCGCTGCACGCCTCTTCCTGTCAGCGGCGGGCTTGCCGCCGTACTCGTCGTCTCGCGTCTGCCGTACAAGACCAAGCGGGCACGCAAGCTCCTTCCTCCTGAAGTGCCTCACGAGGATGCGGCCTTCAACGTCGGTAGGGCCGCTCTTCTCGTCACCGCACTCTCGCTCGGCAAGCGTGACCTTCTCGCCTGTGCCCTGGAGGACAGGATCCACGAGCAGTATCGCCTCGAGGCGCTGCCCGGCTTCGAGGACGTCAGAGCAACGTTGCTCGCTTCAGGCGCTTCAGGTGCGGTGCTCTCCGGAGCAGGACCCACCGTCATCGGGCTCGTTCCCGGCGACGACGACGAAGAGGCCCTTGGCATGGCCGCTGAGGTCGCCGAGCATGCTCGCGAGGATGTCGAAGCGGTCGGCACTTACCGTACGCCTGTGGCCGTCGCCATCGACAGGAGAGGTGCGAGGACTTCGATGGACGGCACGGGCTCCTGAGTCTTACTTGCAAGATTGTTGACCCGACTCCATCGCCTCGGGGAATATATACGGTGCCGTCGCAAGCGCACCGCCAGAGCAGTGCATCCATTCCAAGCGCGGAGGTATTCCATGGATCAGCAGGGCAGCACGCCCCCACCCAACCCCCCACAGCAGCCGACCGGCCGACCGTACGAGCGGCCTTCCGCTCAACAACAGCCTCCTCCTCAGCAGAAGAAGTCCTCTGCATGGAAGTGGTTCCTGGGAGCGTTCGTGGTCCTCACCCTCGCGGTGATCGCCTGTTGCGGGCTCGTCTTCGCCTCGATCGGGTCGAGCGACGGAACCGTGGCTTTCGGGGACTCCATAGCGCTGATCCATCTCGACAGCGTCATAGCCGGTTCCGGGGACGGATACATAACGCCCGAGGAGTTCATAGGGAAGCTCAACAAGGCCGAGGAGGACTCCGACGTCAAGGCCGTCCTCATCCGCGTGGACTCTCCCGGCGGCACGGTCGCCGCGTCTCAGGAGATCGCCATGGTGCTCAAGGACTACTCCAAGCCGGTCGTGGTGAGCATAGGCGACGTGGGCGCCTCGGGCGCCTACATGGTCGCCTCGCAGTCGGACGTGATAATCGCGACTCCCACCTCGGCGGTGGGCAGCATCGGGGTGATCACGCAGATTCCCAACGTCTCCGGTCTTCTCGAGAAACTCGGGATAGAGTTCACGACGCTTACAGCCGGCGAGTACAAGGACGCAGGGAGCCCCTACCGCTCTCTCACCGAGACCGAGACTGCGATGATCCAGACCGAGATCGACTTCGCCTACGACGAGTTCATCCGCATGGTGGCCGAGGGTCGCGACCTCAGTGAGGACGAGGTCCGCGAGATGGCGACGGGCTGGGCCTGGTCCGGCACCGAGGCCAAGAAGATGGGGCTTGTCGACGAGATCGGGACCTACAACGATGCTGTCGACAAAGCCGTCGAGCTCGGAGGGATAGAAGGGGACTACGAGGTGGTGGACTACGACTATCTCGACTACTCGGACTTCCTCTACAACCTGATCGGACTCAAGCACAGCATCGACAGACTCGGCCAGATGGATCAGTTCCTGGGAACGGCGGACCCGAGCGTACCCAGGTGACGGACGGCAGGCGAGCACATCCTCTTAGGGACGTGGACCGGTGAGAGAAGACATCCCCATCGTCATCGCGCAGATATCGGACCTGCACTGCGGCTCCCGATATCACATCCCGAGCCTTGCCACGCGCGTCATCGACGAACTCAACGAACTCGCGCCCGATATCGTGGTCGTCACCGGCGACCTCACGGACATGGGCTTCCGCCAGGAGTTCAAGCAGGCCCAGCGTCTGCTCTCGCGACTGGACTGTCAGAACCGCCTCGTGCTGATGGGTAACCACGACGCACGCAACGTCGGTGACGAGCATTTCACCGAGCAGTTCGGAGCACGGAGCCGGGAACTGCACTTCGGTGACGTGCGCATCTTAGGGCTCGACTCCTCCGAGCCCGACCTCGACTCCGGTCGTGTGGGCCGCGAACGTTACCGCTGGATAGAGGAGCGCTTCAGCGAGCCCGAGGAGTTCAAGGTCATCGCGATGCACC
>CAYWAF010000050.1:0-12172 GCA_964456355.1 uncultured Eubacteriales bacterium
TCCGCTTGCTGTCGGACAGGGTCACCCCGCAACTCGGTCAGTACGTCAAGGACGGTGGGGACCACGTGCACATCCAGATCAACGCCGTAGAGACCCCCGGCAAGTTGTCGGCAGTCGGCGGCTCGTAGGACGCCGAAGCCCACTCACTCGTCGCCTCTGCCTCGGTCCTGCGGCGCCCCACCTTCCCGTGAGTCCTTCTCCTGCGCGTCATCGTCACGCACGTCGTCTCCTTGCCCGGAGCCGCTCAAAAAACCCCTGAAGCGACGGTCGAAGTCGTATCTGAGCAGCCTGACCTTCCTGCCGCAGCCTCTGCATTCCAAGACGACGTCCATGCCCACGCGGACGACCTGCCATTCGTTCGTGCCGCAGGGGTGAGGCTTCTTCAGCTTGACCACGTCACCGACGCGTATGGGTGTGATGGGAACGGCCAACGTCCCTCCTAGACCGCATGACGAAAGTCCGACTCTTCTTGCTGCCGCTTGTACAAAGAAGAAGGTATAAGGGAGTATAGCCGCTGAGCGAGAAAGTACGTCGGAAGGACGGAAAGATGCACACACCCGCAGTCCTGTCGGTGTTGGGAGAGGACCGTGTCGGCATCGTGGCCGGCATATCGAAGGTCCTCGCAGACTCCGGCGCCAACATAGAAGACATCCGCCAGACGATCATCCAAGGCATCTTCTCGATGACGATGCTCGTGACGGTGGACGAGGAGACCTGCCCCTTCGAAGAACTCCAGAAGCGCCTGGATGCCGTCGGCGAGGAGTTGGGCATGCAGGTGACCTTGCAGCGAGAAGACGTCTTCCGCTACATGCACCGCATCTGACCGAGTACTACAGCACAGGAGGAACCGGATGCGAATCTCGCCTGAAGAGATCGTCGAGACCCTGCTCATGATCCAGCAGCAGAACCTCGACATCCGCACCGTCACGCTCGGACTCTCCATAGACGACTGCGCGCGCACGGACGTGGAAGGGACGGCCCGGGCCGTGTACGACAAGGTGTGCGCGAAGGCCGAGCGCCTCGTGCCCGTCGCCGAGACGATCCAGGCCGAGTACGGCATACCCATCGTCAACCGCCGCATAGCGGTCACCCCGATCTCACATATCGCAGCAGCCACGGACGCAGAGGACCTAACGCCCGTCGCCGAAGCGTTGGACCGTGCCGCCGAGCAGGTGGGCGTGGACTTCGTAGGGGGCTTCTCCGCACTGGTGCAGAAGGGCATAGGCGATGCCGACCGCCGCCTCATCGCATCGATCCCTTCGGCCCTCTCGCAGACCGAACGCGTCTGCTCGAGCGTGAACGTCGCCTCCACCAGGGCCGGGATCAACATGGATGCTGTGCTCTTGATGGCCGAGACGGTCAAGGCGACCGCCGAGGCGACAGCGGACCACGGCGGTTTCGGCTGTGGGAAGCTCGTCGTCTTCTGCAACATGGTCGAGGACAACCCGTTCATGGCGGGTGCCATGCACGGTCCGGGCGAAGCGGACGCCGTCATCAATGTGGGGATCTCGGGCCCCGGCGTCGTGCGGGCGGTCGTCTCGGCGATGCCCGAGGACGCCGACCTCACCGCAGTCGCAGAGGCCGTGAAGGCCACCTCCTTCAAGATCACACGCGTAGGCGAACTTATCGCCCGCACCGCAGCAGAAAGACTGGGAGCCGCGATGGGCATCGTGGACCTCTCGCTCGCACCCACCCCCGCCGAAGGTGACAGCGTGGCCGACATCATCGAGGCCATGGGCGTCGAGCGCTGCGGCGGCCCCGGCACCACGACGGCGCTCGCCCTGCTCAACGACGCGGTCAAGAAGGGCGGCGCCATGGGCACCTCCAGCATCGGAGGACTGTCAGGAGCCTTCATCCCCGTCTCCGAGGACGCCGGGATGGTGCGCGCCGTCCAGGACGGAGCGCTCACGCTCGAGAAGTTGGAAGCGATGACGGCCGTCTGCTCCGTGGGCCTGGACATGATAGCCGTGCCGGGAGACACGCCGGTCGAGACGATCGCCGCCATCATCTCCGACGCTTGCGCCATCGGCGTCATCAACAACAAGACGACCGCCGCACGCCTGATACCGGTACCCGGAGCGGACGTGGGAGACGTGGTCGAGTACGGAGGGCTGTTCGGCTCGGCCCCGGTGATGTCGGTCAACGGATGGGCCGGGACGAGATTCGTGCGCCGTGGGGGAAGGGTGCCGGCGCCACTGTCCAGCCTGAAGAACTGAACCGGGGTCGAGGAGGCGCGCCGGGAACGGGCGCGCGTCACATCATATCCCCACGGCTTCGCGGAACTTGCGCACCTGCCTGCGCGCCACCGGCACGTGCGTCTCGTCGCGGTCGGTCACGACCACCACGTATGCCCCGCCGATGCGCAATATCTCCTTGATGCAGTTCATGTTGATCATGTAACTGCGGTGCACGCGGACGAAGGAGTCGCGTCCGAGCTTCGTCTCCAGTTCGGTGACGGTGAAATCGACCAGGTACTGGTTCTCGTAGGTATGCGCATAGGTGGACTTGTTGCGTGCGGAGACGAAGACGATGTCTTCGATGTTGAGGAGCACGGTCCTTCCCCCTTTGCGCACGGCGAGCTTACGGAAGTCGCCTTCCGACGATGCACTACGCGTGCCGGAGAGCTTGCGATAGCGTTTTACCAGGCTCTCGATGCGAGCGGACAGCTCCATGATGTTGAACGGCTTCGTGACGTATTGCTGGACACCCTGCTTGAACGCGAGGACCTTGGCCAGGTCCTGAGTCTTGGCGGTGAGCATGATCACGGGCATGTCCGCGGTGAGCGGGTTGTTGCGGATCTCCATGAGGGCCATCCAGCCGTCCACCCGGGGCATCATCACATCCAGCACGACGACGTCGATGGGTTCTCGCAGAAGCACCTCTATGCCCTCCGCACCGTCGGATGCGCTGTACACGCGCATGCCGTCGGTCTCCAGTCCCATCCTGATCATCTCGACGACGGATTCGTCGTCGTCCACGACCAGGACGGTTGGCGCGTCTTGTGCCACTTCCCACCTCTGCGAGTTCAAGCCGGACGGTAGCCGAAAAGGTCGAATATCGGTGTTTTACTACCGATTATCGCCTGTTATGCTCCGATTGTACCCAAACGGCGCAACCGTCCATCAGGAAGGACCCGATTTCGAGGGCGTTCCTGCTCGGTTTGAAGGACGTCAGGAGCCCGACGTCCTCAGATACTCGTCCATCGCCTTGGCCGCAGTCTTCCCGGCGCCCATCGCGAGTATCACGGTGGCGGAACCGGTCACGATGTCCCCGCCTGCATAGACTCCCGGGATGTTGGTGGCGCCGTTCTCATCGGTAGCGATGTAGCCGCGCTTCGTGAGTTCCAGGTCGGGCGTGGCTTTGGACAGGATGGGGTTGGCGCGCGTCCCTACGGCCATGATCACGGTGTCGCACTCCACCTCGAACTCGGAGCCCGGGATGGGCACGGGAGCGCGCCTTCCGGACTCGTCCGGCTCACCCAACTCCATGCGGATGGCCACAAGGCCCGTCACGAACCCTTCACGTCCTACTATCTCGACCGGCGAGCACAGCAACTCGAAGCGCACGCCCTCTTCTTTGGCGTGATGGACCTCCTCGATGCGAGCGGGCATCTCCTCCTCGCTGCGCCGGTAGACCAGGAAGACCTCTTCGGCGCCAAGACGCAGTGCGGTGCGCGCCGAGTCCATGGCCACGTTGCCGCCACCCACTACCGCCACCTTGCGCCCGCGCCACACCGGAGTGTCGGCCTTGGGGAACTCGTAGGCCCTCATCAGGTTCACGCGAGTGAGGAACTCGTTGGCTGAATACACTCCGTTGAGGTTCTCGCCGGGGATGCCCATGAAGATCGGCAGACCGGCTCCCGAGCCGATGAAGACGGCATCGTAGCCCTCTTCGTCCATCAACTCGTCCAGGGTCACCGTCACGCCCACCACGGTGTCCAAGACGATGTCCACTCCCATCTGCGTGAGCATCTCGATCTCGGCTCCCACGATGTGCTTCGGGAGGCGGAACTCCGGGATGCCGTAGGTGAGCACCCCGCCCGGCGCATGCAGCGACTCGAAGACCGTGACGGCATGACCGAGCCGGGCAAGCTCTCCCGCACATGCCAGGCCGGCGGGGCCGGAGCCCACCACGGCACAACGGTATCCGCTGGGCTCCGCCACTTCCGGAACGCATCTGTGCTCCATGTCGCAGGCGAGGTCCATGTCGCCGAGCCATCTCTCCAGGCGCCCTATGGCCACCGGCTCGCCCTTCTTCGCCAGCACGCAGGTCTTCTCGCACTGTTCTTCCTGCGGGCAGACGCGACCACAGACCGCGGGCAGCGCATTGCGCTCTTTGAGCACCGAGATACCTTCGGTGTACTCGCCCTCGATGATGTGACCGATGAAGCTCTTGATGTCGATGTTGACGGGGCATCCTTCGATGCAGGTAGCGTTGCGACATTGCAGGCAGCGCTCGGCCTCGGCGCGTGCCATCTCTTCCGTATAGCCTAGAGCCACCTCACCGAAGCTGCTCGCTCGCTTGACGGGATCTTCCTCCGGCATCGAGGTCCTGGGCGCACGGGAGGGCTTCCGCCTCGGCTTCGGCTCAGGGGTCTTGCCTCCGGGATCGTCTACAGGCGACATGAACACTCCTTCGAGTACTCGGCGTCCGCGAGGCGCTCCTCTTCGGTGTAGATCCTCTGTCTACTCATGAGCTCCTCGAAGTCCACCGCATGACCGTCGAAGTCCGGCCCGTCCACGCAGGCGAACCTCGTCTCACCTCCCACTGTCACTCGACAGGCGCCGCACATGCCGGTGCCGTCCACCATGATGGGGTTGAGCGAGACCACGCACGGCACGTCGTACTCCTTCGTGGTCTCCGCACAGAACTTCATCATGATCGCCGGGCCTATGGCCATCGAGCTGTCCAGGCTGCCTGCCTCGCAGAGTTCTTTCAGTGGCGCGGTGACGAGCCCTTTGCGTCCGGCGGAGCCGTCGTCCGTCATCACGATGAGGTCATGCAGCCCGAGCGAAGCGAACTCCTCTTCCAAGATGAGGAGGTCTTTGTTGCGCGCGCCGAGTATGACGGTGACCTCGTTGCCGGCGGCAAGCATCGCCCGCGCCACCGGGTAGGCCACGGCAGCACCGACCCCACCGCCGACGACCGCCACACGCCCGAGGCCGTCGACATGGGTGGGCAGACCGAGCGGCCCGACCACGTCAGCGAGTTCCTCGCCCACCTCGAAGTGGGTCAACTGGTGCGTGGTCTTCCCGACTCGCATGAAGATGAAGCGTATCCAACCCTCGGAAGCCGACCAGTCGGAGAAGGTGAGCGGTATCCTCTCCCCGTCACTGTCGGTCCTGAGTATCAGGAACTGACCCGCTCTGACCTTGCGAGCGATGCGAGGAGCCTCGACGCCCATCTCGAAGACCGCATCGGACAGCTGCCTTTTGGAAACGATAGGAAAACCCAAGATACCTCCTCTGCCGCCTTCATAGAAGATATCGCAGCAGTATACTAGGCGCAGGGCTGCAACACACCCGGACCACAACATACCACCACCGTTGCAGGGAGGAGCATCTTTGACCTCACGGTTCAAAGACCCTCAGGAGGAGTTGGCTTTCATCAACGAGATGGAGACCGAGCTGTCTCGGCTCGTCTTGGAAGGCCTCCTGCGCGAAGAGGACATCACCGCTGCTCGCGAGCACTATGCGACGAGACGCGCCGAGCTCGAGGTCGCCCTCACCTCGCCCTCGGGCAGGATACTGCCGACCAAAGCCATCACCCACAGAGGCACGATCACCTGGATCGCATGGGTGGGAGTCGCACTCGTGTTCGTGGCAGCACTCGTCTTCATCGGGCAGAGCTGGGAGTTGATCGGCCCCGCTGGACGGATGGGGCTCCTCCTCTTCTTCACGGCGGCCTTCTACGCAGGCTCCTGGTATCTCTATACACGCACAGGACTCAGACGCACGGCGATAGCACTGCTCACGCTTTCTACAGGCATGGTGATGGTGGACATCGCCTACTTCGCGAACTGGCAGAACCTGGGTTACATGGAAGGCAACGGCGCTGATGTCGCTGTGGTGATCTTCCTGGTCGGCACGGCCCTCTTCGCTTTCTGGGCATGGCGACTCGACCTGCCGCTGCTCTCCTACATCGCGATAGCATGCGCACTCAGTGCCGCCAACTCAGCGATCGAGTGGGGGTTCTCCGGCTGGAACGAGACGCTTGGCGCTTCCAGTACCTACGACGAGAAGGCATGGGACACCTACTGGCTGGTGCGAGGCGCATGGGCTCTCGGCGTCAACGCCGTCCTTGGAGCCGTCCTCGGGGTCGTCGGCTGGATATGGGGCCATCTCAAGGGCTGGCGTCATGCCACGCCCCTCCTCTTCAGCGGCACCCTCATCTTCCTCATGGCGCTGGTGACCATCCACGAAGACCTCATCCCCACGGATGCGGACGGCTTCCTCGCCCTGTTCGCCGCATTGCTCCTGCTATGGGTGGGACTCGCCTCCCAGCGTCTGGCGGTTTCGGTCGCCTCCACCATAGGCATAGCCGCAGCGGTCTTCCGCATCGAGTTCGAGTTCTTCGACGAGTTCTTGTTCCGCACGCTGACGCTGTTCGTCCTCGGTATCCTCATCATCGCCGCCGCCATCGTCTTCGAACGGCGCAGACGCGAGGTGTTGGACCGCCTCGGCTCCTGGGACGAGTGAAGATGCGCCTCCGCCACTCGCGTCGCCCACTGTTCGCCTTCTCGGCCGTCCTCTTTCTCACATCGCTGCTCACGCTGACCGCATGCACTAAGACCCCTCAACCCGCCATGGACGCGCGTGATGCCCTCGGGACGATCGTGACGGTGACGGCATACCCTGCCGAGGGTCATGTGGCAGACGACCTCGCGGATGCACTGGATGCTGCTTACGATGCGATGGACGAGGCCGAGGCGGTCCTCGATGCCCATTCGGGTGAGACCACCTCGAACATGCTCATGCCGGGCTTGTCGCAGCGCAGGGTCGATGCGGATGCCGCCGTCCCTGCGACCAGCGTCGCCGACTTCGACTCTGCGCCGAACGTCTGGCGCATGTTGCCACCCGAGGTCGTGGAGGTCTTGGATGCCATCGAGGCCCTGGATGTGGAAGAGAGCTTCTCGCCGTCACTCCTCGAAGTCGTGGCACTCTATGACTTCGAGGGGAAAGGTTCTGTGCCGGACCCGGAGGTGCTGGAGTACTACCTGGCAGCCTCACGCACATTGCAGACGACCGAGACCGCAGAGGGCGCAGCAAGCGAGGAAAGCGGCGTGCTCGCCCGTTTCGACTGGTCGGACATCCCCCTCCCGGAGTCATCACAGGTCTGGGGACCTCCTGCCAGGATACGACGCGCCGGCCTGGACCTCGGTGGCGCTGCCAAGGGCTACGCCATCGACCGTGCGGTGGAGGTCTTGCGTGAGCGTGACGAGGTGGCTGCCGCACTGGTGACGGCAGGGAGCACCACCGTGACCTTCGGCAAGAAGCCGGACGGGGAGCCGTGGCGCATCGGCATCGAGGACCCTCGTGACACGGACAGTGTGGTCGCCGTGGTGGAGGCGGAGGGGAACGTCACCGTCTCGACGTCCGGTGACTACCAGCGCTACTTCGAACGCGATGGGGTCCGCTACCACCATATCATCGACCCCGCCACGGGCAAGCCGGCCCGTGGGCTCCGCTCCCTCACCGTCATAGGCGCTGCTGACGGCCTGGACTCCGACATCCTGGCGACGGCACTGTTCGTCATGGGCGAGGAGAAGGCTCTACGCTACGCCGAGGAGAACGGCCTGGGACTCGTGACCGTGAACGACGAAGGCCGGGTGCACATAGCACCCGGCCCTGAAGACCGTACCTGGCAGGTCACCGAGGAGTCCCGGTAAGACCTGTCCGGAGGAAAAGGTCCGCAGTCGTCAACCGCTACTCGCCTATGAACCCCTTGACGACGCTGTAGATCACAGGAATCTCGTAGTACTCGCTTTGGAGGGCCTTGATGAGCCCGATGATGATGAACACGAGTACCACGATCGCAAGAACCCATCCCACGAAGGGAACCAGCAACGATATGAACCATATGACCGCGAGGGCAAGAGCCTGTACGGCGTGGAACTTCACGAACTTCTCGTCCTTGTACGGCTCCATGAACAAGGCCACTATCGCCACGGGGAAGAAGGGATAGCCGAGAGCGGCCAACAGTTTGCTCGTATCGCTTGCCGGTCCCGGACGGCCTGACTGTGCCTCTGCAGGAGGCGGTGGTGTGCTCCCGGCAGGAGGTGAAGGCTGTTCGGGAGTCGTGTTCGTGTTCTCATCCATGTCTTGCTCCTTTCGTCCACTCTTGTCGCATGGAACATACCCTGGAAGGGCCGGAATTGAACATACCCCCTCGCGCTGGTAACATTGGCATGTCGTAAGCGCCTTCCGGCAGCAAGAATACAGCATCCGACGCAGTCGGCTCCGGAGGAATCGTAGCAATGAGACGCATCAGCGCATATCTGACCTCCATCATCCTGTGTGTGCTCCTTGTCGCACTCGTTCCTTCGGCGTTCGCCGCCACCCAGTCCGAGCTGGAAGAGCACCGGCGCAAAGCAGCTGAGGCCCGTCAAGCCGCTGCGGAAGCAGAATCCCAAGCCGCTGCGCTCAAAGAGGAGATAGCCGCACTCGACGCCAAGATCGAGGACCTCCAGTCAGAGGTAGACGAACTCGAACCCCAGGTCGCCGAGGCGACAGCCCGCACGAAGCGCCTTGCGGCAGAGGTGGAGAAACTGCGAGCAGAGATAACGGCCAAGGAAGCGGAGATAGCCGCCACGCAGGCCGAATACGACCGCCAGAAGGCATTGCTCGACGACCGCATGACCGCCTCTTACAAGCAGGGTGCCCTCTTCTATCTGGACATCCTGCTCGACTCGAAGGACTTCAGCGACTTCGTCGCACGCACGACGCTGGTCCAGCGCGTCATCGAGGACAACCAGGAGATAGCTCTCGACCTCGCAGCCACCAAAGCGGACCTGGAGACCCAACGCAACGAGCTGGACCGTACGCTGGAGGCGGTCAGCGTCAAGAGAGCCGAAGCGGAAGTCGCCGAGAAGCGTCTCCGCGACCTCCAGGCGCAAAGACAGGCCCGCGTGAACGAGCAGGTTAGCGCTCAGAACCAGAAGGCCTCGATGATGGAGGAGTCCGAGGCCAACGCGAAGCGACTCCGGGCCATCGCCGCCGAGGAGGAGGCGGAGTCCGCCCGCATAGAGGCCGAACTGAAGAACGGCTCATCCAGCGGCAGCGGGGTCTACAACGGCGAGATGGCCTGGCCGGTCCCCGGCTTCTACCGGGTGACCTCTCCGTTCGGCTATCGCATCCATCCCATCTTCGGGACGAAGAAACTGCACACCGGCATAGACATCGGCCGTAACCTGAGCCCTGAGCAGTCCATCAACGGCGCTGCGGTGGTGGCCGCGGGTGACGGGACGGTCATCTACGCCGGCTACCGTGGCGGGTACGGCAACACCGTGATGATCGACCACGGCAACGGACTGGTCAGTCTCTACGCCCACATGCAGTCCGGCAGCATCGCGGTCTCCAACGGGCAGCGGCTGAGCAAGGGCACACGCATCGGACGCGTCGGCTCCACCGGATACTCCACCGGCCCGCACCTGCACTTCGAGATCCGCGTCAACGGCTCTCCGACCGACCCGATGCCTTACTTGAGGTAGGAATCTCGCGACCCAGGGCCGGCCCGAGGGGGTGCCGCGCGCAGTTCCGCAGGCAGGGAAGGCGGAACGGGCGCGAAGCGACCGGGACGCCGAGGGCCCCTGTCGAGGACTGTTTGAGCACGGCTGCCCCCTCGGGCCGGCCCATCATTCCCCGTTGAACTCCTGCATGGCGGAGTCCACGCCATGCTCGAGGATGTGTACCACGGCCTGAGCAGCCGTGGGGATGGTCGCGTCCATCTCCTCGGCCGCTGCCTTGCTCATCGGCTCCAAGACGTAGTCGGCAGGGTCCTGGCGGCCGGGAGGACGACCTACGCCGACACGCACGCGTACGTACTCTCCCGAGCCCAGGCTCTCGTGCAGCGACCTCAATCCGTTGTGTCCGCCGTGACCGCCGCCGCGCTTCACCCGCACGCTGCCCTTCGGCAGGTCGATGTCGTCGTGGACGACGATGATGTCCTCTACGGGCACCTCACGGGCATCAGCCACCTTGCGCACGGCCTTGCCGGAAAGGTTCATGAAGGTCTGGGGCATCACCAGGACGACGTCCTCTTCACCCAGGTGCACCGTGCAGACCTTGGCACCGCCCTCGTCCTTCCAATAGGACGCGCCAAGGCGCTCGCCCAAGAGTTCGACGACCATGAAGCCCGCATTATGGCGGGTATCGGAGTATTCGGGGCCTGGATTGCCCAGGCCCACGACCATTCGGGACATCCTGTGTCCTGACTACTCCTCGGACTCTTCGGTCTCTTCGGAAGGCTCCTCGCCCTCTTCGGCCTCTTCGCCGACGACCTCGATCTCTTCGCCCTCCTCGACCTCGATCTCTTCCTCGACCGGTTCCTCGGTCGGAGTCGTGACCGAGCAGACAATGTGCTCGGGATCGTCCACTATCTCGACGCCCTCCGGTGCGACGATGTCGGAGACGTGCAGCGTGTCGCCGATATCGAGTTCGGAGATGTCGACCGCTATCGAGTCAGGAAGGTCGGTCGGCAGCGCAGAGACGAGCACGGTCGTGGCGTTCTGCATGAGGATGCCGCCTGCCTTCACGCCGACACTCGCGCCGACGAGGTCCAGCGCCACGGAAGCCTCGATAGCCTCGTCCATGCGGATAGCCAGGAAGTCCACGTGGAGGATCGTGCCTTTGACAGGGCTCTTCTGCACTTCCTTGATGATCGTGTTCACCGGCTCGCTCTCACCCTCGATGGAGAGTGCGACCAGCGTCGAACCTGCACTCTGGTGCGACATGAGGACCTCGAACGCATGGCGGTCCACCGAAAGCGCGGTCGGTTCACGGCCTGCGCCGTAGAGCACGGCCGGTATCTTGCCTTCTGAGGCGAGGCGACGGTTCGCCTTGCCTATGACGGTCCTGGGTTCCACCGTCAGCGCGGTTGTCTCGGTCATCCTGTGCAGGCTCCTTCCTTGCAGCGGCAGTCTGCGTGCCGCCTGTCGTCTAAAGCTGGAAATCCGGATCGAACAGTTCAGACACCGATTCGTCGTTGTACACGTTTTGGACGGCGCGCGCAATCAGCGGCGCCACCGAAAGCACCCGTATCTTACCGCCTTGTCGTTCCTCCGGCACCGGAACGGTGTTGGTGACGACGACTTCCTTGATGGGCGCCTCATCGATCCGATCGTATGCCGGACCGGAGAATATCCCATGCGTCGCAGCGACGTACACGGATGCCGCACCAGCCTTCATCAGGCTTTTCGCGCCTTCCGAGATCGATCCTGCGGTATCGACCATGTCGTCGATGATGATGCATTCACGACCTTCGACCTCGCCTATGACATGGGTGATCTCCGCGACGTTGTGGTCCGGGCGACCTTTGTGCATGATCGCCAGGTTGGCCGAGAGCATGTCGGCGAACTTCTTCGCGACTTTCACGCGGCCGACGTCCGGCGAGACTATCGCCGGGTTCTTCAGGTCGAGGCTGCGGAAGTAGTCCTCGAGTATCGGTAGGGCTGTGAGATGGTTGACCGGTAGGTCGAAGAAGCCCTGTATCTGACCCTGGTGCAGATCCATGGTGATCACGTTGTGGATGCCTGCCGTGGTCAGCAGGTCTGCGACCAATCTGGCCGTGATAGGTTCGCGTGCAGCGGACTTCTTGTCCTGACGGGCATACCCGTAATGGCTTATCACGGCAGTGATCCGCCTAGCAGCCGCCCGCTTGGCGGCATCCACCATGATCAGCAGCTCCATCAACGTGGCATTGACAGGCTTGCATATGGACTGCAGCAAGAAGACGTCGGCTCCTCGCACGGATTCCAGATAGCGCACGTATATCTCGCCGTTGGCGAACTTGGAGAGCTTTATGTTGCCCAACTCGATGCCGAGATGTGCAGCACAGCCTTCGGCAAGACCGGGGTTCGAGGTCCCCGAGAACACCATCATCCTTCTAGCAGGCTGGTCGTTCATCCAATGCCTCACAGTCTTGGTCTTGTCTATCACTTCTCATCGCCCTCGTG
>CAYWAF010000051.1:0-11940 GCA_964456355.1 uncultured Eubacteriales bacterium
TGAAGTTGAGGCATCCTGTGTTGGAGATCTACTTGATGAGCGAGCAGGGCGGCGACATCTATTCATACGGCGAGGCGCTGTCGGCCGCCATGGCCGACCTGGGCTTCGAGGACTATCACTGCGACATCTACGTGGATGGCGTTCCGGTCGGCGGTTTCGGTAACGGCGGAGAGGAGAGCGTGACGCTGCCTCCCGCGCCGGCCTCCATCGACGAACTCCCCGCCTGGATGGACGAAGCGTACGGACCGGCGAACGGCGATGCCGTCGAGGAGTGGTACGAGCACATCACCGGCTACGACTTCGAGACGGACGCCTACGACGGCGACAAGGTCATCGTGGCGACGACCGACCTGCCTTACACGCCGGGGATGTCTCCCGAGTCCGAGATGGCCGATCTGATCCGGTATGCCATCAGCTCCTCCGGGCTCGACTGGGCGACGACGGTGCGGGTGGTCTTCGCTGACGGGGACGATGTCTCTTCAGGCGATCTTTCAGACCCCGCGTCCATCCCGTACAGGGGGTACTGAGAGACGGGAGTGTCGCTGCGCGGCGTGCCGGACTCTCAGTAGACCGTTCGGGAGGAACTGACGAACGTCCACTTGATCGTCCCGGCGCTCTCTTCGGGCGAGAGTTCGCCACCCTCCCAGGTCTGTTTGAACTGCTTGTCTCCCGACACGATGCCGGACCACGTGTCTCCTTCGAGCGAACCCTCCAGCTGCCCGAACATCTCGTAGTAGATGGTGGTGTCGCTGCTCCCACCACCACTCGCCGTGCCCTCGGTGCGCACGAGCAGAGAGCCGGAGATGAGGTCGCCGTTCGGGTCATAGGTACCGCTGAACTCGAGAGAGTCGGTGCCCCTGCGTGTCTGGATCCCGGCCTCCTCCTCGAAACTCCTGGTCGCGTTGGCCGTGACGGTCTTGTTCTCGTGATCGATGTAGAACGGTGTCTCGTTGAGGATGGCGGTGTGGTAGGCGAGGTCGTTCCCCGAGAACGTGAAGTAGACGACCTCGTCGGTCCCAGCCGGCGCCTCGCTCTCCGTCTGCCCGGCCGGGGCGCCTTCCTCCTTCGGAGGATCGTCCGTCAGATCCTCGGGTGAGGGGGGAAGCACCATGCAGCCGGACGTGACGACCATCAGGGCGAGGACACAGAGGAGGAGGGCGATCCCTCGACGAGATGTGGGCATATCGGGGCCTTTCTTGTGGCGGTATGGCTTATGAGCATTGTAGGGAAGGAGTCCGAAGGTGGCGAGGGAGCCGGGACCACATCTCTCCTTTGCGCCCTTCCACCAGCGGTGTTACCATTCACTCTCGCATGATGCGGGTGTGGCGGAATGGCAGACGCGCATGGTTCAGGTCCATGTGGGGGCAACCCCGTGAAGGTTCAACTCCTTTCACCCGCACCAGCGCATACAGAAGGGCTCCCGTGCAGGGAGCCCTTTCGATATCGATTCCAAGAGGGTCCGGAGTCCCTCAGCCCTCCACTACCTCCACGAGTTCGATCTCGAAGGTGAGATCCTTGCCTGCCAGCGGGTGGTTGAAGTCGAGAACGGCATCGTCCTCGCCGACCTCGACTATGACAGCCGAGAACCTCTGTCCCTCCGGGGAGGAGAGCTCCACGATGCCGCCGACCATCGGCTCCTGCTCGAACGCGCCCTTCGGCACGCGCTGGGTGGCCTCGGGGTTATGCTCGCCGTACGCTTCTTTCGCCGGGATGGTGATGGTCTTGGATTCTCCGATCTCCAGCCCGTCGACTGCGGCATCGAATCCGGGGATGACCTGACCAGCACCTATAGTGAACTCCAGTGGCTCCCGTCCCTGACTACTGTCGAACGTCGTGCCGTCATCGAGCGTGCCGGTGTAGTGCACGTGGACGGTGTCTCCTGATTTGGCTGCCAATATGAACGCCTCCTGACGCCTCTCGTACAGATATGTTCTGCCCACTCTACATCATCTGTGGGTAGGAACCGTGTAGCATGGATGCTGCCAGCATGGACGGCGGTGGGGAAGAAGTTGGACATCTACATGCCCGTGAAGGGCAAATGCACGTGGTGGCGTGAGATACCACACGAAGAAGACGCCTACGATATCCGCCTCAAAGACGAGGACAAACGCGTCAGATGTTCGTGTTTCGTCGAGGGCGACGTCTGGGTGTTCAAGACCGCCGAGATTCCCTCCGACTGTCCGAAGCGCCTGCACTGCCGCTACTACATCAAGAACGCGTAGAGTCTGAGCCTCCAGGGTCCACGCGGTGTGCGCGATGGCCCTGTTCGTCCCGCTTCTGCCTCTGAGGGGAAGGAGCGGACCCTGTCGAGCCCGCCCCTTCCGCAACGTCCGTGCGTCCTGCTCACTCAGTCCGCGTAATGCTCCAACCACTTCTCAGTCTCGGTGGAGAGTGCGCCGGTCCCGCCGATCACGTTGAGCTCGTCGACCTCGTCCTTGTGGTCCTCGAGGAACTCCTGCGTCGGCCAGGGCACAGAGGAGCCCACGAGCAGTGTCGGAGCGCTGTCCTCGGCGGCCAACACACCGCTTGCCAGCGCATCGGGGAAGTTCAAGCCCGTCGCCACGTAGACGTCGTCGGCGTCGAACGTGGTATCCGGGTCTATCAGCGACCAGTCCGCCACGGCCTTGGCCGTCTCGTAGCGGGTCGGTCCTTGCAGGCGCGTGACCTTGAGTGGGTCTATGCCCGCCAGGACGAGTTCGGCCACGACGGTGTCTGAGACGGCCCCGGTCCCACCGAGCACGACGGCCTCGTCGGCCCCCAAGGCCTGGATGGCTTGCGCGGTCGCTGCGGGGAGATGGTCGCCGGTGAGCACCACCGGGCAGCCGTCCTTGGCGGCAGCGCCCGAGGCGGCCAGAGCATCCGGGAAGTCCAGGCCTGTTGCCACATAGACCTTCTCGATGCTTCCCTTGCCCAGGATGCTCTCGAGTTCCTTCGCTATCGCCTCGGCCGTCTCATAACGGTCATTGCCTCCGAGCCGCTTGACGTCGGCCGCATCCATCCCGGCATCCACGAGTTGTGTCACGACGGTGTCGGAGACGGCCCCGGTCCCGCCGAGCACGTAGGCCTTGGTCGCTCCCAGGCGCTCGATCTCGTCTAGGACCACCTGGGGCAGGTAGGCGGTCGTCGTGAGCAGGATGGGGCAGTCCAAGGCATATGCGAGCGGCACTCCGGCCAGCGCATCCGGATAGGAGCCGCCGGTCGCCAACACCATGTACTCGGAGGAGTCGAACTGCTTGCTCAGTTCGATGGCGGTCTCGTACCTCGTCTTCCCGAAGGCCCTGTAAGAGACGGGTGAATACTCGATGAACGCGGTCCCTGAGCTCTCTTTCGTGACACCGATGAGGTCGCCGTCGCGAGCCAGACGCTCTCCGCCTACGTCGATCCAGCCCATCTGGTACGGCATGTCAGGACTGTAAAGGCCCCAGACCTGCGTGGACTCTGAACCCGTCACGGTGACCTGTCCTGCCTCGGAGGTGATGTCGGCCGTGCCCTTCTCGTCCACCTCGACCCACTTCTTGTAAGAGAGGGTGCCGGGGTCCGAGACGTCGAAGACCTTGATGGCCGAGTACGACTCGTGTTTCTGGATGGACACGTATGCGTACGCGCCATGGGTGACGTCACTCGATGCCGATACCGTCGGCTTGTTGCTCGGGATGTAGTGGCTGGCCGTCTTGACCGGGGCATCCGGGTCGCTCAGGTCGAGCTCGACCGCATAAGAGTCCGTGCCGTCCTCGGGGCCGTAGGTCACGTACGCCCTGTCGTCGAGGATGCTCACGTCCCACGCCGTCTTCTGGCTGGCCCAGTCTCCTGTGGCGGTCGGAAAGGTCGGGTCGGAGACGTCCACGACGACGAGTCCGGCATCGACGACTCCGTAGACACGGCCGCTGTAGAACGCAACCCGCTTGACGGGGTCCATGTCCAGGACACCCAGCAACGTGGGCGTGGTGGGCGTGGAGATGTCGAGGACGGTGAGGCCGTCCTCGCCGCCAACGTATGCCTTGTCCCCGTCCACGACCACGTCTTTCGCGGTCTCCGTGGTGGCGAACGAGCCGATCGCGGTCGGGGTGCCGGGTGCGCTCACGTCCACTAGGCGCAAGCCGGTATCGGAGGTGACGTACGCGACGTCATCGGCCATGAAGATGCCTGTGTCGCCCGCGCCACCGTCCTGTGAGACGACCTCCATGTTGAACGGCTCCGGTGGAGGGGAGGTCTCACATGCCGATGTCGCGATGGGCGCCATGGCCACGAGCGACACGCTGATGCTCAAGGCGAGCAGCAGACGCAACGTCTTCGGTCGGGCTGTCCTCGAGAACATGGGTATCCGCTCCTTCACTGGGTCGAAGCATTCGATGAGGATATGTGGGATAAAGCCCCTTTGTGAGTTTTTCGGCCTGTTCTGCGGGTACGTTTAGAGCGTCGCTCACATCCCGGAGACGTTTTCCTCGGCGACGCGGGCCACCAGCTCTATCGGTATGCCGTGTTCACGCGCGATACCTGCACAATCTTCGTATTCCGCTCTGGGGCTCGGCCCCTCGGGAAGGTGTGCGACCTTCACTCGCACGGGCCCCCATTCTGTGTCCGCCGTCACGGTCTCACGGGCAGCGACCAGGCGGTCCACCTCGAGGACGCGGACGCCGAGAGAGCCGCTCCGCTGCATCAGGCGCTCGGCCAGACTGGCAGCGTGGGAGTGGTCGCACATCACCTCCACCATCAGCCCGGGGCGGCCTTTCTTCATCACCACAGGCAGCAAGGTCACGTCCAGGGCGCCCGCCTCGCGCAGGTCTTCCGCCACGAAGGCGGCCTGTTCACCGGTGAGATGGTCCACGTTGGTCACGAGCATGACGATGCGCTCCTCATGCGTGTCTGGCGACGACACGCCGCTGCCACCGAACGCAGAGGGCTCGGGCTCGCCAACGAACAGGCGGATGATGTTGGGCAGATGCGTGTCGCGGTCGCCTGCGCCACTGCCTACCGCGACAAGCCGCATCGTCGGCATCTTGCCGTACCCATCACAGAGGATGGCGAGTAATGCGGCTCCCGTGGGGGTGGTCAGCTCGACGCCCTCTTCACCCGTCGTCACCAGCATCTCGCGTGACAGTAGTGCGGTCGCAGGGGCTGGCACAGGCAACGTGCCGTGTGCACACTCCACCGTCCCGGAGCCCAGGGCCACGGCCGAGCAGGTGAGATGCTCTATGCCGAGATCTTCGAAGGCAGCCGCCACGCCCACGATCTCACCGATGGCGTCGAGTGCGCCCACCTCATGGAAGTGCACCTCGTCTGCAGGGATGCCGTGCACCTCACCCTCTGCTTCCGCGAGGGTCGAGAAGGCCTCCATCGCATGTCCGGCGACCGCTTCATCGAGTGGGGCTTGTGACAGGAGCCGGCGTATCTGCGCCCAGTCGCGAGGTGGCAGGTCCGCAGCATCCGTGGTGTTGCGCACGCGTACCGCCAGGGCTCTCACTCCCCGTCGGCGTACCTCATCTTCTTCCAGGGTCAGGCCCAGGTCCAGTGCCGACAGAGCCTCTCGGACGTACTCCCTGTCGGCTCCGGCGTCGATGAGCGCCGAGAGCAGTTTGTCACCGGAGACCCCGGTGGAAGCGTCCAGGTGTGCTATCACCGGACCTCGTCCTCCTCCGGGTCCGTCGGCGGCATGCGGTTCATGCGGGTGGCCAGAGCGGCAGCACCGAAACCGTTGTCGATGTTGAGGACCCCTATCCCTGCAGCGCACGAGTTGAGCATCGTCAGCAAGGGCGCTATCCCACCGAGACTCGCGCCGTAGCCGACGGAGGTAGGCACAGCCAGCACCGGGACGGGGACCATGCCTGCCACGATGGACGGCAGCGCCCCCTCCATGCCCGCTATCGCGATGACCACTCTCGCCGAGCGCAAGAGCTCCTGATGTGCCAGCAGGCGGTGCAAGCCAGCGACGCCGACGTCGTAGAGGCGGGTGACCTTGTTGCCCATGACCTCGGCGCAGACGGCCGCTTCCTCGGCCACCGGCATGTCGGCCGTGCCTCCGGTGGTCACCACCACGTGGCCTTCCTTCGGAGGGTCCTCGCGTCTGTCCACCAACAGCACGCGAGCGTCCTCGAAGTATCTGGCGTCCGTGGCAGTCTGTGCCACGGCCTGGAAGTGTGCGGCATCGGCCCGCGTCCCGAGCAACACGTCGGAACGTGACAGTACCTCCTTCGCGATGCTCCGCACCTGCTTGGGAGTCTTGCCCTGACAGAAGACGACCTCGGGAAAGCCGCAACGGATCTCGCGGTGGTGGTCCACCTTCGCGTCCCCGATCTCCGCGTACGGGAGGTCCTTGAGTCGCGCAAAGGCGTCTTCGGTCCCGAGTTCTCCGCGTGCGACGGCCTCGAGCAGGTCGAGGAGCCTGTCAGCGTCCATATCACTCCTTCGGCTCGCCCTGTCCTGCCGTGTGATGCATGGTGTTCGACGCACCCGAGGGTGCGTGGCACTATAGTGCCACAGTCTCGTTCAGTCCATCAGCATCATGTACCGCTCACAAGGGAGGAGGAGCCCGATGGCCGAGGGTAGTGGGTCCACCCCGCTGGTCACTGTGACGTGGCGAGCATACGTGTTAGCGCGGACGATCGCACTGGTCTGCCTCACCCTCATCGTCATCGTCGCTTTCCTGGACCCGGCACGTTACGACATCCCCATCCTCCTCGTCGGTTATGCCCTCATGCTGGCTCTGACCGTGGCCGAGTATGTGGCTCTCAAGATCCGTCATGCAGATGCCGCCACCGTGCTTTCCTGGATCGCAGCGGGAGACTCCTTGGCCCTCGGGTTCCTCATCATCGCGCTCAGCGCCTTCGCAGACCCGGTGTATCCGGCGGTCATCTCCGTCTCGATCTTCTACGCGTTCGTGATACGGCGCAGGGAGGCCATCCTGATCTCCTTCTGGTCGGCGCTGATCTATGTCGCGGCCCATGTCATAGCCGGATACCCCACCGACCCGCACGCCGTCCTATATCTGATACTGAAGACCCTGGCGCTCCTGGTGGTGGGAGGGGTGGCCGTCACTTGGGCGGACCGTTTCACGCGTAAGGAGGAGGAGGACGAGGAGATAAAGGCGGAGCACGCGGCCTTGAACGACCAACTGCAACGTCGCTTGGCCGAGCTCCAGGCGGTCTCGCAGATCACCGACATCATCCACTCCTCCCTGGACTTCGACCGGGTGGGCCCGTTGACCCTCGAGATCCTCTCCAAGGTCATCGGCATAGAGTCGTGCGCCCTGTTCGTGATAGACCGACGCAAGTCCGAGACGCTGTTCAGCGCGAGTCTCGGGATCGGGGAAGCAGACGTGTCGGTGAATGCGGACAGCGTCAACGCGCTGGAGACGATCTCGGTCTCAAGCGGTCACTTCTCGTGCATCTCCATCCTCAACCACGAGCAGATGATGGTCATCTTCTGCGCAGAGTCCGATGTGATAGACAGCATGGTGGTCGAAGACAGGCTGGTGTTGCAGGCGGTCGCGAGCGAGCTGGTGGTGGCGGTGGACAACTCGCGCCTGTACAAACTCACGCGCACCCTCGCCATAACGGACGAACTCACCGGGCTCTTCAACTATCGCTACCTGCAGCAGAGGTTGGATGAGGAGATCGAGAGGGCGCGCCGCTACCACAAGGACCTCTCCCTCCTGATGATAGACGCCGATGACTTCAAGCTCTTCAACGACGAGTATGGACACATCGCAGGCGACCATGCCCTTGCCGATCTGGCTCATGTGCTCAAGACGAGCACCCGTGAGGTGGATGTCGTGGCACGGTACGGAGGAGAGGAGTTCTCGATAATCCTTCCGGAGACCGATGCCGCGGGTGCTTTCGTCGTCGCCGAGAAGATACGGGAGGCGGTCGCGGAGCATCCCTTCAAAGACATCGAGGACGCGCCTGCCCGTCAGGTGACGATCAGCGTCGGCCTGGCCACCTTCCCCACGCACGCCAAGGACAAAGAGACGCTCCTCCGCTTGGCGGACGATGCGTTGTACCAGGCGAAGTCCGGTGGCAAGAACAAGGTCAGGTCGCCTATGCTCGACAAGGCGGGGAGAGACACCGCCATGATAAACGTGCAGCAGCACGAGGAGGAGTGACGGATGCCCAAGTATGCCTATCTCGGTCCCAAAGGGACCTTCTCCGAAGAGGCGTTGCTCTCGCTAGGGGTCGAGGACCTCACGGCGGTGCCGTGTCCCACCATCGACGAGGTCTTCTCCGTCGTCGGCTCGGGGAAGGCCGATGCGGGCATAGTGCCCATCGAGAACTCGGTCGAAGGAAGCGTCAACGCCACGCTCGATGCGCTTGCGTTCGACTCGGACCTCACTATCAGCAAGGAGGTCATCCTCGACATCAAGCACGTCCTCGTCGTCGCCCCGGGGACAGACCTCAAGGACATCGAGCGGGTGGTGAGTCATCCGCATGCGACGGCTCAGTGCAGGAAGTGGCTTTCGCGCAATCTGCCGAACGCGGAGGTCCTGGCCGCGAACTCCACGGCCGAGGCCGTAGCGATGGCGGTGAAAGAGGAAGGGATGGCTGCCATAGGCACTCGCCTTGCGGCTGAAAGATACGGCGGCGAGATACTCGCCGACTCCATCGAGGACTTCGCAGGCAACAAGACCCGCTTCGTCGTCATAGACAGGACCTATTCCGCCAAGACGGGCGACGACAAGACCTCGTTGGCCTTGTTCCTGCATCACGACAAGCCGGGTGCCCTGTTGATGATCCTGGGCGAGTTCGCCTATGGGGAGATCAACCTCACCAAGATCCAGTCCAGGCCGACCAAGCGCCAGCTGGGGGAGTACATGTTCTTCGTCGACCTGCAGGGGCATCAAGACGATCCTGCCGTCGCGACGGCGCTCAACTGTCTGAGGTTGAAGTTGAGGACTGTGAAGGTGCTGGGCAGCTATCCGCGTGCAGTGAGGTAGGCGCTCCTGATGGCAGACACCACCCCGAAGCGTATCCTGGTGATGGGCATAGGCAACGTGTTGATGAGGGACGAAGGGGTCGGTTGTCGCATCGCCGAGGAACTGGCCCGGCGCTATGTCTTCCCGGAAGGCGTGGACGTCGTCGACTCCGGCACGATGGGCATGTCCGTCCTGAGCCTGTTCCAGCAGTACGATTTCATAGTGGTGGTGGATGCCATGGACGGCACCTCTCATCCGCCGGGGACGGTGCTGAGGCTCTCACCGGACGACATCGCTCCCAACCAGGTGCGTCACTCCCTGCACGACACGCGCTTCGTGGATGTCTTGGAGGCCGCCACGCTCCTCGGTCAGCGGCCCGAGGCCGAGTGCGTGGGCATCCAGGTGGCCGACATGGAGCCGGAGGACCTCACGATAGGGCTCTCGGAGCCGGTCGAAGCTGCACTGGACACGGCCATAGATGCCGTGCTCACGGTATTGGGTGAGCATGGGGTCGTCGTGGAGGAGAAGGAGGAGGACGAGGAGGAGGACGGCGGTCACTCTTCCGAGTATATGAAGCCGACGTCGTAGAGGTCCGGGTCGGACTTCAACGCCTCTATCGCTTCCTCCGGGTCGTCGACAGCGATGACGTACGTGTCCTCCCCGAGGTCCACGATGTCGTTGGCGACCACGCCGTTCCTGTCGAGTACCGCTTCCATGTCCATTCCCGGGCGTGTCCAGGCGGAGATGGCGTTGTCCACCGGGTCGAGCCCGGGGACGGAGAGGATCTGCCCGCCTGTGCTGGAGGTCTTGAGACCCTCATCCTTCCCGGAGCAAGAGCGCCACAGGAAGAGGAAGACTATCACGAGCAGGATGACGAGCAGGACCGTGCCGAGCAGCACGTACATGCGGTCCCTGCGCTCCTCCTCCTCGAACGCACGGTCCGCTCCCTCTGTCGGTCCGATGTGGTCGGTCTCGGCCATGAACACCCCTCATATGGAGCGCGTCGGCACGCGCGTTCCATCATTCACGATGCAAGTATAGACCAGCGCCAAGGACGAGAGGACGTCGTCGAGACAGGCGGGCATCGACCGCGTCATGTGCTCTCGTCATAAAGCGAGTCGAGCGCTCTCTTATATATATCGTAAGTCTCCTGGTCGAAGAGGACGAAGGTCACGAGATTCACCGAGTCGGCCTCACGCAGGGCGTCTCGGACGGCTCTCACTGCCACTGGAGCGGCAAGGTCCGTCGGATAACCGAAGATGCCCGTTGAAAGAGACGGGAAGGCTATCGAGGACAGGCCGTGCTCATCAGCAAGACGGATGGCAGAGCGGTACGCCTTGGCCAACTGTTCCGCCTCCCCGGTCCCGCCTCCATGCCACATGGGGCCGACTGCGTGTATGACATGCCTGGCGGGAAGGTTCCCTGCTCCGGTGATCGCAGCGCCGCCCGGCTCCACGGGACCGCGCTCCTCCACCCACAGGGCACTCTCCTCGACGATGGAGTGACCGCCCTTACGGTGTATGGCGCCGCACACGCCTCCACCGATGACCAGCAGGGAGTTGGCGGCGTTGACTATGGCATCGGCCTCGAAGTCGGTTATGTCACCGAGTGCGAGATAGATCGGCATCGTGTCTCCCCCTTGAGCACACACGTCGTTCATGTCCAAGCGTACCGCGTTTCCGGCTTCCGTTACACTACCTGCAGCACGACTCGACCGTATCCAGGGAGGCCTGCCATGCTCGACGCGAAGTTCGTCCGCGAGAACCTCGATGTCGTGGAGCGCGCGATGTCAGCCAGGGGGGCGGAGTGGGACTCTGCCACCTTCGCCGAACTCGATGAGAAGCGTCGTGAGGCCATCCGACAGGTCGAGGAGAGGCAAGCACGCCGAAACGAGGCGTCCAAGGCCATCGGTGCGCTCATGTCCGAGGGCAAGAAGGACGAGGCCGAGGCGGCCAAGGCCGAGGTCCTCGAGATAAACTCCGCCATAGCCGAGCTGGAGAAGGTGCGCGAGGAGCTCGAGGAGCGCGTACGCGAGATTCTGATGACCGTGCCCAACATCCCGCACGAGTCCGTGCCGGTCGGCGCGGACGAGAACGACAACGTGGAGGTGCGCAAGTGGGGCACGCCGCGCACCTTCGATTTCGAGCCGAAGGCGCACTGGGACTTGGGCCCGGAGAGCGGCGTCATAGATTTCGAGCGCGGAGTCAAGTTGGTCGGTTCGCGTTTCGTGGTGTTGGGTCGTGAAGGCGCCCGCCTCAACCGAGCACTGATCAACTTCATGCTCGACACCCAGGCAGCCAAGGGATATCGCGAGTGGTGGTTGCCTGCCCTGGCCAATGCCGAGACCCTGACAGGCACCGGGCAGCTCCCCAAGTTCGAAGACGATCTCTTCAAGACCGGAGAAGGCCTCTATCTCATCCCTACCGCCGAGGTGCAGCTGACCAATCTTCATCGAGGCGAGGTGCTGGAGGCCGAGGACCTTCCACTGTATTACACGGCGTACACGCCCTGTTTCCGAGAGGAAGCGGGGGCGGCAGGCCGAGACACGCGTGGGATGATCCGGGTGCATCAGTTCGACAAGGTCGAGTTGGTCAAGTTCACCACGCCGGAGACCTCCTACGACGAACTGGAGGGCATGGTCTCCGACGCGGAAGACATCCTGCGACTGTTGGGCTTGCCGTACCGCACGATCGTGCTGTGCACGGGCGACATGGGCTTCGCTGCGGCCAAGACCTATGACATCGAGGTCTGGCTACCCAGTTACGATGGGTACAAGGAGATCTCGTCGTGCAGTGACTGCACCGACTTCCAGGCACGCCGCGCCTCGATCAAGTACCGCAGCCCCGGGCAGTTCAAAGGCAGCCGTTTCGTGCACACGCTCAACGGTTCGGGACTTGCGGTGGGTCGCACGCTCGTGGCCGTGCTCGAGAACTACCAGCGTTCTGACGGGAGCATCGAGATACCGGAAGTGTCCCGCCCCTACATGCGGCGTCAGGCGCTCATCGAGCCACCGCCGCTCCGAGGCTAGAGCTCCA
>CAYWAF010000052.1:0-11629 GCA_964456355.1 uncultured Eubacteriales bacterium
GACACGGGACGGCACATGCGTCCGTGATTACATACACGTCTGCGACCTGGCCGATGCGCATCGCCTCTCTCTCGAGGCGTTGGCTGCAGGTCACTCCGGCGGGGTCTTCAACCTCGGCAACGGTGAGGGTTTCACCAATCTCGAGGTGGTCCGCACGTGTGGCGAGGTCCTCGACCGCGAGATCGATATCACGATAGGTCCCAGGCGTCCCGGAGACCCGGCCGTGTTGGTAGCCTCTGCGGACTCAGCAAAGAGGGGGATCGGGTGGAAGCCGCTTCGTCCGAAGCTCGAAGAGATGATAGGTGATGCATGGCGTTGGCACGAGTCTCACCCCAAGGGGTACAAGTCGTGACGAATGGTTGCTAGAATGTCTGGCGCTGCAAAAGCGGCATGCGGGCGATTAACTCAGTGGGAGAGTGCTACCTTCACACGGTAGAAGTCACTGGTTCAAATCCAGTATCGCCCACCAGGACCACCAGAGGCCTCGGCGATCGCGCCGGGGCCTCTTTGCATGCCTTGCGTTGCGTGCTCTCGAATGTCGGGTATCTACACCGAAATGTGATATGCGATGACTTCGCTTCGGATCGGTCACTACTATGCATGATGAAGATGACAATGATATCGCACCGAGGACCCGTGGAGGCAGGCTCCTTCGGGTGATCGGCTGGATAGCGCTCGGCCTCCTCGGCATACTCGCGCTCACGTTCGCAGCCGCCTTCATTGCAGCCGCCCTGATACCTGCACCGGTCCCGCCGTCTTCACCTGACCCGGCAACCGACTACGATGAGGCCATCGAGAAGGTCGATGCGCTGATGGCGAAGGATGCCTCCGACGACATCGGCTATCCCACCATCTTCATGGATCACGGCAGCATGACGACCACCGTGGTGGTCATCTTCCACGGGTACACCAACAATCCCAAGCAGTTCGAGAAGCTCGGCCGGATCTATCACGAAGCCGGCTACAACGTGCTCATCCCGCGTCTTCCGGGCCACGGGGCCAAGGACGTCCTTTCGAAGACGCTTTCCGATGTCGATGCCGCCGTGCTCGTGGAAGCGACTGACGAAGCGATAGACATCGCTGCCGGGTTAGGAGAGAACGTCGAGGTCATCGGGATATCCGGCGGAGGGACGCTTGCCACCTGGGCAGCCTACAACCGCGATGAGGTGGACACTCTGATAACGATCTCACCGTTCTTCGCCACCGCTCCCGTGCCGGTCGTCCTCACGCGCCCGATCACCGAGATTCTCCACGTCCTGCCTGACTTCTATGTCTGGTGGGACCCCGCGCTGAAAGAGAAGCATCTGCCGCCGACCGGATATCCTCGCTTCTCCACCCGCTCGCTGACCGCTTTTCTAGACGTCGGCTACAGCATCGTCGATGACGACCCTCAGCGGACCACACCGCTCAAACGGGCCATCTACATCTCGAACGCTTCGGACGACTCGGTCAACGGTCAGTTCGGCGCCGACGTCTTCCGCGAACAGATAGCGCCGATAGCCGATGCCGTCTCTTTCCACGAGTTCGATGCGTCTCTTTCCTATGCGCATGACCTCGTGGACCCGGCGGGTCTGAACGCCGAGCATCTCGATGAGATCTACTCACAACTCGAGAAGTGGATGGAGATACCGACCCCTCCGGAGTGACCGCTCACGGCAACGTCATCGGTCCTCACTGGCGCGATCTTCAGACGTCCCATTTGTAACAATGTTTACAAAGAGCGCCCCTAATGAGTAGAATGCCGTAACTCGTCAGCGGCGGCGTTCCGTGTCGCTGGCAGGAGAAGGGGCCTGCTAGACGTCTGTCGGCGTCGAGATTGTAACTCTTTGTTACAAACTCATCTGACGTGTGCAGGGGGCGATCGTGCAAGGTGCATCCATAGACAGCTTGCTTTTCGCGCTAGGCGCGGTCGTCGCAGCCGTGTGCTTCATCGCCTTCGTCTTCCTGCTCAACAAGCTGTTGGCGCCACACCGTCCCACGGATGAGAAACTCGAACCGTACGAGTGCGGCATGGACCAGGCCGGTCGGCCATGGGCGGCCGTGCGTATAAGGTTCGCCACCGTGGCGCTTCTGTTCGTCCTCTTCGATGCCGAGGCGGTCCTCCTGTTCGCAGTCGCATCCGAACTGCGCGGCGACCTCGCCGGCCTGATCGAGGTGGCAGCGTTCACCGCTTTCCTCGCGCTTGGGCTGGCTCTCGCTTGGAAGCGAGGTGCGCTCACGTGGCAGTTGTAGACGACCTCGGTGCTGCGCTGGAACGTTCGGGCGGTAGCGTCATCCTCACCAGTCTGGACGCGTTGATCGACCTCGCGCGCGGGCGCTCCATCTGGACGATGCCCATGGGCACCGCTTGTTGCGCGATGGAGCTCATCGCCTCTTCTTTCAACAAGTTCGACTTCGACAGGCACGGCGTCTTCCCGAGGCCCGATCCGCGTCATACGGACGTGATGGTCGTGGCGGGCACCATAACCCGCAAGATGGCGCCTGCCGTCAAGCGCCTCTACGAGCAGATGCCCGATCCCAAGTGGGTCATCGCCATGGGCAACTGCGCCGTCTCCGGCGGCATCTTCTACTACGACTCCTATTCGGTGATCAGGGGCGTGGACGAGTTCATACCGGTCGACGTCTACATCGCTGGCTGCCCTCCGCGTCCCGAGGCCTTGCAGGATGCGGTCTTGCAGCTCAGAGAGCTCATCGCCACGGAGTCGATCGTTCCGGGCGTGCGTCATCCCAAGAAGCTCTCGCTCCCGACGTTGGGCGACGTCTCCTTCGGCGAGCGTCCCGGTTCAGGGGAAGGTGAGCTCGGGTGAACATCGAGCAGTTGCGCGAGCATCTCTGCGAGACCTATCCGGAGCTGTGCCCCCTGTTCTCCATCGAGTACGGCGACGGGGTGTTGAGCGTCGGTTGCGAACGGCTCTTCGAGGCCGCATCGGACCTCAAGGAGCTCGGCTTCGACCGCCTGGGCATGGTCACCGCCGTCGACAGGGACGAGACCTTCGAGATCGTCTACCGCTTGACCTCCCGTTCGATGTCGGCAGGCATCTTCCTGAAATGCGAGGTGCCTCGCGAAGAGCCCAAGACGCAGTCACTCGTCCCCCTCTGGCCTGCCGCGCTCTGGCAGGAGCGCGAGGTATACGACCTGTTCGGCATAGAGTTCGAGGGTCATCCGGACCTCCGGAGGATCCTGCTTCCGGACGACTGGGTCGGCCATCCGCTCCGCAAGGACTACGAGGACGACCGCATCGTGACCAGACCGGACTACATCTGAGAAGGACGGACGCCGAGATGCAGGATCCCGACAAGACGCGTGAGGAGGTGGAGGAGATGACGGAAGGCACCGTCGATGTCGCTTCGACGGAGGATCCGGCCGAAGAAAGCGGGAGCGTGTCCGAGACCGCTCCGGCCGACCCTTACGAGCCGCAAGAGCTCGTCGTCAACGTAGGCCCTTCGCATCCTTCCACGCACGGCGTCTGTCACGTGGTCGTCCATCTCGATGGCGAGGTCATCACGAAGGCCGAACCCAAGATCGGCTACCTCCATCGCGGCATTGAGAAGATCTGCGAGAACCGCACCTACCTGCAGATAGTCCCGCTCACCGACCGCCTGGACTACGTCGGTTCCATGTATGCGAACTGGGCGTACTGTCGCTCCGTGGAGCGCTTGGCGGGCATACGCGTTCCTGAGCGGGCGGAGTACCTCCGCGTCATCGTATGCGAGATGCAGCGCATCGCCAGTCACATGATGGCTCTCGGGTCGTCTGCCGCCGATACCGGAGCTGCGACGATGTTCATCTACGCGTTCGACGAGCGCGAGCGGATCATAGAGCTGTTCGAGGACCTTTGCGGGGCACGACTCACCTATAACTACGTGCGTCCCGGAGGAGTCAGTTTCGACCTGCCCGAGGGATGGACCGACAAGTTGCTGGAGTTCACCCGCAAGCACCCAAAGGCCCTCTCCGAGATGGACCGTCTGTACTTCGGCAACGTGATCACCCGTCAGCGCATGAAGGGCATAGGCGTCCTCGACCCCGACGATGCCGTCGCATGGGGCGCTTCAGGTCCCGTGGTCAGAGGGTCTGGTGTGGAATGGGACCTCCGCAAGCACGACCCCTACTCGGTATATCCGCGTTTCGAGTTCGACATACCCGTAGGGGAGAACGGTGACGCTTACGACAGAGGACGCGTGCGTCTGTTCGAGTGTTACGAGTCCTGCAAGATAATCGAGCAGGCCATCGAGCAGATGGAGCCGGGTCGCATAAAGGCCGAGGGCATACCGCGTCTTCTCAGGCCGAGGCCGGGTGAGGCCTACGACCATATCGAGAGCGCGCGCGGCTCCCTCGGCGTCTACATCGTCTCTGACGGCGGCCCCAGGCCGCATCGCGTGAAGTTCCGCTCTCCCGCCTTCTGCAACCTCGCTCTGCTCCCGATGTTGGCCGAGGGCCATCTGCTCTCGGACCTCGTCGTGATTCTGGGGAGTCTCGATCCGGTCTTCGGGGAGGTGGACCGGTGACAGGGTTCTGGGGAGGAGTCGTCTTCGGTCTGGCCGCCGCGATCCTGATCGCGATAGCGGCTCTCCTCGGCGTCTGGCTCGAGCGCAAGGTCGCCGGGCGCATACAGATGCGCTACGGCCCACAGACCACCGGCCCCTTCGGCCTGCTCCAGACGCTCGCAGACACCCTGAAACTCATCCTGAAAGAGGATGTCACTCCCAAGAACGCGGACGCCAGGATCTTCAGGGCGGCTCCGTTCGTCGTCTTCGCACCGATAGCCGTCGGGATGATCGTCATACCGTTCGCAGTCGGTTGGGCTCCGCTCGATTCGAGCGTGGGCGTGCTCTTCTTCCTGGCCGTCCCCTCCATCTCCACGTTGGGCGTGCTCTTGGCCGGCTGGTCTTCCGGCAACACCTACGCCACCATCGGCGGCCTTCGCGGCGCTGCCCAGATGATCTCTTACGAACTCCCCAGGACGCTCTCGGTCCTGGCGCTCGTCCTGCTCGCGGGCTCCTTGCGCCCCACGGAGATGCTGAGCGCGTGGCACATCCTTTGGATCCCTCTGAACATCATCGGGATCATCGTCTATCTCATATCCACCATCGCCGAGGTCAACCGTGGTCCGTTCGACCTGCCCGAAGCGGAGTCCGAGCTCGTGGCCGGGTATTTCGCCGACTACACCGGCATCCGCTGGGCGATATTCATGATGGCCGAGTACGGTGCGATGCTGGCCGGCGCACTCTTCGCCGCCACGCTCTTCTTCGGCGCGCCTAACTGGCTTCCCGGACCCTTCGGGCCCATCGCTGTCGTGATAGTCACCGTGCTGCTGATCGTCTTCATGATGTGGGTCAAATGGACCTTCCCCCGCATGCGCCCCGACCAGCTGATGTCGCTCGCGTGGAAAGTCCTCACCCCAATGGCGCTGTTCCAGATCGTCATCATCGGGGCGGTGATCCCATGGCTCTAGATCCCCGCATCCACGACGCCGTGAAGCCCGAAGACGTGAAGAAGAGTTCTTCTTCCTCCGACACCGTCCTCGTGACCAACGACTTCCCGGGCGGCGTCGCAGGCTTCTTCGCCAAGTGGCGCTCGCTGCTCACCGGCTTCGGGATAACGGCATCGAGGGTCGCCGGCGGGCCCAAGACGCTTCGCTACCCGAGCGAGAAGGTGACGATATCCCAGCGTTGGCGTGGTGCTCTGATGCTGCGCGGAGTCCTGGGTCGCGACGAGATCGAGGTCATAGGCCACACGGATCCGCCAGACTACAACGCCAAGATCGAGTCGCTGTATACCGCCGACCGCCTTCCTCCGTGCGTGGGTAACTGTCCTGCGAACGTGGATGCGCGCGGTCAGAACTACTACCTTGCCGAAGGCGATGCCATCAGCGCTTATGAGTTGGTGCGCGAGCGCAACATAATGCCCGGCGTCCTCGGGCGCATATGTCACCATCCTTGCGAGTCCGCTTGCCGTCGGAGCGGCTACGACGAACCGATAGCCATACGCCCCCTGCACCGGGTCGCTTACGAGGAGTACCTGAAGGTGCAAGAGGAGCGTCTCGAGAAGCTCCCCGCCACGTACGACGAGAAGGTCGCGGTGATAGGCTCCGGCCCCTCGGGCCTGGCCGCCGCCTACGACCTCATGAGACTCGGCTACAAGGTGACGGTCTTCGAGAAGGAGGAGAAGCCCGGTGGTGCCCTGTACTCGGGCGTCCCCTCGTACCGCCTTCCCCGCGACGTGCTCCACGGCGAGATCGACAACCTCGTGGCGATGGGTCTCGACCTGCGCTGCGGGGTGGAGGTCGGTCGCGACATCCCGCTGGACCATCTCGAGGGCGAGTTCGATGCGGTGCTGATAGCCGTCGGCTTGCAGGACAGCCGCATCCTTCCCATACCCGGCACGGACGCCGAGGGCGTCGTCGGAGCCCTTCCGTTCCTCAAAGCCGCCAACTGGAAGGGCGACGCCGGCGTGAAGGGCAAGAAGGTCCTCGTCATAGGCGGCGGCAACGTGGCGGTCGACTGCGCGCGTTGCGCTCTGCGTGTGGGCGCCACCGAGGTTCGGCTGGCCTGCCTCGAGTCCGAGGAAGAGATGCCGTGCCATCCGTGGGAGATGGAAGAGGCCCTGGACGAAGGCGTCATCTCCATGTGCTCCCTGGGTCCTGAAGAGGTCCTGGTCGAGGACGGCAAGGTCGTGGGCATGAAGATGCGCGAATGCCTCTCCGTCTTCGACGAGAACGGGCGCTTCTCTCCGAAGTTCGGCGACAACTTCTCGGAGTTCGACTGCGATGTCGTCGTGTTCGCCATAGGTCAGGCGCCGGCATTGACCGATCTCGTCGCCGGCTCCGACATCCAACTCAAAGAGCGCGGACTCCTCCCGGTGGACGGAACGGTCTTCACCACGCCGGTCGACAAGGTCTTTGCTTGCGGCGAGGTCGTCACAGGACCAGGCAGCGCGATAGGGTCCATCGCCACCGGCCATGAAGCGGCCACCTCCATCCACAGGTATCTGAGGGGGGAGAGCGTCACGGAAGGCCGTGTCGCAAGGCCGGTGCCCATCTACGACAGATATGCGCCTCCTGTCCTCGATGACGTCGAGGACTCCAGGCGCAGGGTCGTCATGCCCATGTCCAAGCCGGAGGACCGCGCCACGGACTTCCGTCAGGTCGAACTCGGCTTGACGCGGCTGGAGGGTCTCAACGAGGCTGCTCGTTGTCTGAGGTGCCAGTCCGAGGTATGCGTGGGCTGTACGTTCTGCGCCAGGACCTGTCCGGACTACGCCATCCAGGTGGAGCGCGTGGACGATCCCGGCTCCCGAGCCCTCACGCGCTACCAGCTCGATCTCACGAAGTGTTGCTTCTGCGGCCTGTGCGCCGAACAGTGCCCGACCAACGCCCTCTGTCACACAGGACAGTATGAACTCTCCTTCTACCACCGCGACCTGGCGGTCTTCGACATGAAGGAGATGCTGCGACCGGACGGCGACAAGACTCGGGCCACAGGCCAGGATGCGGTGCATGCTGCCGGTACGACGAGCGAGGAGGAGGAGAGCCGATGACCCTCGACGTCACGACCATCCTCTATCTGGGCCTGTCGACGGTCGCCGTCATCGGGGCGTTGACCGTGGTCTTCACGCGCAACGTCACACGCATGGCCATCGGCCTGGGCGCCTTCTTCCTGTCGGTGGCAGGCTTCTTCGCCTTGCACATGCTCGCCTTCCTCGCTCTGGCGCAACTGTTCCTGTACGTCGGGGGCGTGTTGGTCCTGTTCCTCTTCGCGATCATGCTCGTGCATCGCACGGAGGACGGCACCCCGACCTTGTCGTCCAGGCATGACATAGGCTCCATAACGGTCGCTGTAGGCGTCGGGGGGCTGACGGCGTTCGCTCTCTGGGGCGTGCTGCCCTCTCTTACGCACACTCCCGCATCGGGCATGGGCCCGTCCATAGGCGCCGTGCTCCTCGGAGACCTCCTCCCGCACTTCGAGGCCGTAGGGGTACTGCTCCTGATCGCTCTCATCGCGGTCCTCATGGTGGCCGGGGGTGATCGCGAATGATCCTCGTCATCGTGACCACGCTCCTCTTCGCCATCGGCCTCTACGGCGTCCTCTCCCGCAGGGACCTGGTCGGCGTGTTGGCCAGCGTGGAGGTCATGCTCGGAGCTGCGATGATGCTCCTCGTGGGACTCGCCATGACGTTCGAGTCCTCACAGGTCGCCGCCGAAGCCGGACGCATCCAGGCGGTGGTCGTCCTTCTGCTCGCTGTGACAGCAGCAGAAACCTCCGTGGCCATGGCTCTTGCGGTCGCGGTGGCCAAGCGCAATAAGACCACTCTGGTCGATGAGATGTCGGAGGTGAGAGGCTGATGGACTTCCTCGTCCAGAACGCATGGGTCTGCGTCGTCCTGCCTCTCGCCATAGCCGGGCTCGTCGGACTCTTCGGGAGATATGTGCCGCGCGTGGTCCCATGGGTGACGATCCTGGCTCCCCTGACCGTCCTCGCCACGGGAATCTCCTGGTTCACGGTGGGCTATCACCAGGTGGAGGGAGCCGTGGTCCTCCGGGCCACTCCGTGGCTTTTCGACACGCTCGAGCATTCCATAGGGATGGGTTGGCGCCTCGACGGCCTGGTGGTCGTCATGCTCCTGGTCGTGGGACTGATCGCCTCGATGGTCGTCCTCTTCTCGATCGGCTACATGCATGACGAGGAAGGCCAGCCGAGATACTTCGCCCTACTGGCTCTCTTCACCGCTTCCATGAGCACACTCGTACTCGCGGACGGGCTGGTCGGTCTGTTCGTCGGGTGGGAGCTGGTAGGTGCATGCTCCTACCTGCTCATCGGCTTCTGGTTCACCAAGCCGTCTGCTGCAGCGGCGGCGGTCAAGGCGTTCCTGACCACCCGTGTAGGCGACGTCGGCCTGCTGTTCGGCTTGGCTCTGCTCTGGTACGAAACGGGGCATCTGGACTATCCGGGGGTCTTCGCCGCGGTGGGCGACCTCTCACCTGAGGTGCTGACTGCCGTGGGGTTGCTCCTGTTCGTAGGTGCTGCCGGCAAGTCGGCCCAGTTCCCCCTGCACATCTGGCTGCCGGAGGCGATGGAGGGCCCGACGCCCGTCTCGGCTCTGATCCACGCTGCCACGATGGTCGCTGCAGGCGTCTTCCTCATCGCGCGGACCTGGCCGATCTATGACGGCAACACCACTGCCCTCTCGGTCATCCTGGCGATAGGGACGTTCACCGCCTTGGCGGCAGCCACGGTCGCCGTGGCCCAGACGGACATCAAGAAGGTGCTCGCATACTCGACCATAAGCCAGTTGGGCTTCATGTTCGCCGCACTGGGTGCGGGCGCATGGGTAGCGGCGATCTTCCACCTGGTGACACATGCCGCCTTCAAAGCGCTGCTCTTCTTAGGCTCGGGCAGTGTCATACACGGGACAGGGACCCAGGACCTGCGCGAGATGGGCGGCCTGTCGAAGAAGATGCCTATCACCACCGTGACGTGGATCATCGGCTCGGCGGCACTCGCCGGCGTGCCGTTGCTGGCGGGCTTCTTCAGCAAGGACGAGGTCATCCACTCCGTCATGGGCGCCAACGCGATCGCCGGTGTCGCCCTGATGCTCGCGAGTCTGTTGACCGCGTTCTACATCACGCGCGCCACGCGTCTTGCGTTCTTCGATTCGTACAGGGGTGACTCACATCCTCACGAATCCGACTGGACCATGACTGTCCCGCTGATCGTGCTCGCGACCTGTGCTGTGGGTCTCGGTTATCTGGGTCACCTGATAGCCGAGACCATAGGCGGTCACGCAGAGGCTCTCGACATGACCACTGCCTTGGTCTCCGGCACGATCGCGGTCGCAGGCATACTGATCGGCTGGTTCGTCTACTCCGGCGCTGTCGATTCCGAGGAGAGGATGGAGTCCAGGTTCGCCGGGCTCTGGCCGGTTCTCCGTAACGCTTACGGGTTCGACGCTTTCGTGATGGCCGTGGTGGTCAGGCCGGTCATGGCCCTCTGTCGCTGGACGTACTCCTTCGTCGACCGCTCCGTGATCGACCAGGTGGTCGAGGGGACGGGTCGGGCCACTCGCCGCGTAGGCGTCTGGCTGGCATCACTGCAGTTCGGGGATGCGCAGTGGTATGCAGCGCTTCTGGGCGCCGGTGCCGTCCTGCTGATGGCACTCGCACTGATGGGGTGGAAGTGATGTTGCAGCTCGAACTCCTCATCGCTGTTCCCGCCATCGCGGCCGTTCTGGCTCTCTTCGCAGGGCGCCATGCGCGCGTGGTCGCTCTGCTCGCTGCTCTCGTCGACTGTGGAGTGCTACTCTCTCTGACCGGTGCGGGCGTGTTCACCGGTGCCTCCATGGCTGGCTCTTACGGCACCCAGGAGATTCTTCCGTTCTGGGCGTTGAGGTTGGATGGACTTTCAACACCCCTGGTGGCGCTCACTGCCTTCCTGGGCGTCGTGGCCGTCCTGGCATCCTGGAACATCGAGGACAAGCCGGCTGCTCACCACGCCATGCTCATGTTCCTCCTTGCAGCGGTCATGGGCGTCTTCCTGGCTGAGGACATCGTCCTCTTCTACGTCTTCTGGGAGGCCGTGCTCATCCCGATGTACTTTCTCATCGGCGTCTGGGGTCACGAGCGCCGCCGACATGCGGCTACCAAGTTCTTCATCTACACCTTCGCGGCCAGCGCCCTCATGCTCGTGGGCATACTGATGGCCTGGTATGCGACGGGCACGACCTACATACCGGACATGGCGGCAGACGTCACCAGCATCTCTGCAGGCCCGTCCGCAGCGATCTTCTGGCTCATCCTGATCGGGCTTCTCGTGAAGATACCGGTGGTGCCTCTGCACACCTGGCTGCCCGATGCCCATGTCGAAGCTCCCACGGCCGGCTCGATACTCCTTGCCGGAGTACTTCTCAAGATGGGCGCTTACGGCCTGTTGCGTCTGGTGGTCCCCCTGACTCCGGACAGGTTCATCTCGGCACAGGGTTTCCTTGCCGCTCTCGGCATCGTGGGCATCCTCTACGGCGCCGCCATGGCTTTCGCGCAATCCGACCTCAAGCGTCTCGTCGCTTACTCCTCGGTGGCGCACATGGGCTTCGTGGTCCTCGCGATCAGCACGGGGACCCCCGAGGGCTTCAACGGCGCGATGTTGGGGATGGTCAGCCACGGAGTGGTCGCGGCCCTCTTGTTCCTCTTGGTCGGCCAACTCTACGAGCGCGCCCACACGCGGGAGATATCCGATTTCAGCGGCATGGGCAAGGTGCTGCCGGGGTGGGCCACGGCCCTTACCTTCGGAGCGCTGGCCAGTCTCGGGCTTCCGGGCCTGTCCGGCTTCCCGGGCGAGTTCGTCGCCATGCTGGAGGGCTTCAAGGCGTTCGGCTGGTGGTTGCTCCCGGCAGGTCTCGGCGTGGTCCTGGGGGCGGCCTACAACCTGCGTGCCGTCCGTGAGGTCAACCACGGGCCCATCGACTCCACGTGGTCTTCGCTCAAGGACCTCGGGTTCATCGAGTGGGTGCCGGTAGGCCTCCTCTCGTTCACCGTCATCGCTCTGGGCGTGTGGCCCAGGTTGGTCACCGACATCAGCGAGCCGCTGCTCTCGGCCATCGCGAAGATCCTGGGAGGAGGGTAGAGGTGGCTCCTGA
>CAYWAF010000053.1:0-3974 GCA_964456355.1 uncultured Eubacteriales bacterium
GTCCGCCGTGTCTTTTTCTCGTTGCTGCTGGTGGTATGCATGCTTTTGAGCGTCACCCCTGCCATCGCCTACGTCGAGCCGACGGCGGCTCCCTCCACCACGATATCCTTGGATCCGTCCACTCCTGACGGCACGAACGGCTGGTGGACGAGCGCTCCTGTCGTCTCCCTGACGGCCGACATGGACTCCGTCATCCACCATGCCTGGAACAGCGGTGCGGAGACGACCGTGGCTGCGACCGCTTATGTACCGGTCGTGATAGGTCCGGCACCGGAGGGCGTCAACGTCCTCAGCGCATACGCGACGACTGCCTCCGAGACAGAGACTCCTGACTTCCAGGTCGTGACCGTGGATTCGCTGGCGCCGGACAGGCCCACCGGGCTCACTGCGACCACCGAAGCAGGACCTTCCATATCCTTGGACTGGGACGATGTCGCCGACAACGGCGCCTCCGGGCTCTCGCACTACACGGTCTACCGCAATCTGACCGGGCCTCCTTTCACCCTCGCCGATGCCATCGGGAACACCACGGTCTCGCAGTTCGTGGACTCCTCTTCTCTGCCTTCCGGCTACATCTACTATGCGGTGGCTGCATACGATGCTGCAGGCAACCAGAGCCTGCTCTCCGATGCCGTCAGCACCTCCGCAGACACCGATCCACCGACCACCCCCGGGGACCTTCGCGCCTGGAAGAACGCGTATGGTTGGAACAGGGTGCTCTGGTCTTCCTCCACCGACATCGGCTCCGGCATGGCCTACTACATGCTCGAGCGCTCGATAGACGGAGGGCCGATGGTCCACATAGCCGACATCCCTCCCTCCGCCACCTCCTACAACGACCTCTCCTCACAGGTGACCACGGCCGGGACGGTGCACTACAGGCTCACCGCGGTGGACCGCGTAGGGCTGCAGTCGACTCCGGCCGGACCGGTCCTGACCGTCTACGACGGGACTCCACCGGTGCTTTCAGGGCCACCGGCCGTCGAGCCGGTCTACTCCGAGGGCATGGACGCCACTTTCCGACTCTCCTGGTCTCACCCGACTGACACCGGCTCCGGGTTCCATGTGACCAGACTCCGCTACGGTCCTACTCCCGGCCTACCGGATGCGGTGCTGGACACCACGGCGGACTCGGTGACCTTGCATCCGTCCACGCCTTCGGCGCTCTGGTACTTCTCGCTGCAGGCAGAGGACGAGGCAGGCAACACCTCGGTGCCCACCGCTGAGAGCTCGGCCCGATACGTCTCCGTGGACCGCGTTTCCGGCGTGCACCGCATAGCCACCTCGCTCGCCGTGAGCAAGGAAGGGTTCGCATCCGCCGACACTGTCGTCTTCGCCTCCGCGTTCGACTTCCCTGACGCTCTGTGTGCCGCATCTCTCGCCGGTGCGGTCCATGGCCCGGTCATCCTGGTCGGTTCCGGCCCGCTTCCGGCCGATACGCTATCAGAGCTCGACCGCCTAGGTGCGACCGACGCGTATGTCATAGGCGGCTCCGGAGCGATCTCGACCGCGACGTACGCCTCGATCGACTCCGCCCTCTCCGGTACTCTCGAGCGGATCGCCGGTCCCACCCGCTATGAGACCGCGTCCGAAGTGGCTCGCGTGGTGAAGGCGGTAGGCAGCGCCTCAGCGGCCGATACCGTCTATGTGGTCTCGGGAGCCGATTATCCGGATGCGCTGTCTGCAGGCCCTGCCGCCTACATCTCGGAAGGGCCCGTCCTGTTCGCCACGGCCGACTCGGTGCCCTACACGACCCTCAAGGCCATAGATGACGTGGGCGCGACCTCTTCGGTGATAGTCGGCGGCACCGGCGTCGTGACTCCTGACGCCGAGTCGCAACTTCCCGATCCCGAGAGGATCTCCGGCATCAACCGTTACACAACTTCCAGGTCGTTCGCAGAGTGGGCAGCGGGCGAGGGGCTCCTCGACTTCGACCATGTCGTGCTGGCGACTGGAGCGGACTATCCGGACGGTCTCTCGGCGGCTCCGCTGGCAGGGGGGATCACCTCGCCGTTGGTCCTCACGGACGCGATTGTCGAGGACGACACGACAGCATGGCTCACGCCGCATCGCTCCACGCTGCTATACATCCAGGCCGTGGGGGGCAGCGGCGTCCTCTCGGATGCCCTGCTTGAGGCTGTCTGGGAATCTGTCTCCATCCCATGATCTCCTTGCCTCCCCACCTCCTCGCATGCTACGGTTCGATGCGTCTCATCAAGAGGCGGCTGGAAGCAGTCGCAGAGGGTCGAGGGATCGCGCCCGATGACACCCCGGCAACCGACGTCGAAAACGACGCACGGTGCCAAATCGCGACAGGTATGCGTGCCTGGCAGATGAGGGAATAGCGAGTCGCGTCCGTGCGCATTCGTCTGGAGCCCTTGTCCGTCTGGCAAGGGCTTCGGTTTGTTTACCGGGAATGGAGGCATGATGGTGGATCGAGAGTTCCTGTTCACGTCCGAATCGGTGACGGAAGGCCATCCCGACAAGATGTGTGACCAGATATCGGATGCGATCCTGGATGCGATCATCAAGCGCGAGGGCGAACTCGCCGAGGAGGGCTTCGTCGGCCCTGAAGGCTCCAAGGCAGACCCGGAGTACGTGCGCGTGGCATGCGAGACCCTCGTCACCACCGGGCTCGTGGTCGTGGCCGGCGAGATCCGCACCCATGCCTACGTCGACATCCCGAAGATAGTCCGCAGCACCATCGAGGACATCGGGTACACGCGGGCCAAGTACGGCTTCGACTTCGAGACCTGTGGCGTCGTCACCAGCATCGACGAGCAGAGTGCCGACATCGCTCAGGGCGTGGACGAGTCCTACGAGGTCCAGCACGGCGAGGCCTCCGACCCGCTGGACGCGTACGGAGCGGGCGACCAAGGGATGATGTTCGGTTATGCATGCACCGACACCGAAGAACTCATGCCCATGCCGATCCACCTGGCACACAGCCTCGCACGCCGTCTGAGCGACGTGCGGAAGGCAGGAGTGCTCGACTATCTCCGCCCGGACGGGAAGACGCAGGTCACCGTCCGTTACGTCGACGGCAAGCCGGTCTCCGTGAAGACGATACTCATCTCCACGCAGCACTCGGAGGCTGCGAGCGTGGAGACGGTCATAAGACCCGACCTTATCGAGCACGTCATCCGGCCCGTCCTCGCAGAAGAGGAGATCGATTGGGAGGACGCCGACATATACGTCAACCCCACCGGGCGCTTCGTGGTAGGCGGCCCGATGGGCGACTGTGGGCTCACCGGCCGCAAGATAATCGTGGACACCTACGGCGGCTTCGGTCGTCACGGCGGCGGGGCCTTCAGCGGGAAGGACTGCACCAAGGTGGACCGCTCCGCTGCTTATGCGGCGCGATGGGTGGCCAAGAACGTGGTGGCAGCCGGACTGGCGGACCGATGCGAGGTCCAGCTGGCCTATGCGATAGGCGTCGCCCATCCGCTCTCCATACTCGTCGAGACCTTCGGCACGGAGAAGGTGGCCGTCGGGGCCATCGAGAAAGCGATACGCGAGGTCTTCGACCTGAGGCCCGGAGCCATCATCCGTGACCTGGACCTTAGGCGTCCCATATACCGCAAGACCGCGGCGTACGGGCATTTCGGTCGCGCCGACCGCGATTTCACGTGGGAGAGGACCGACAAGGCCGAGGCCTTGGCCGAAGCCGTCGATCTCGACGAGCAGTGACCTCCGGACACGAGACCGTCGTATAGGTGCGTGTCAGAGGCCGTCCGTATCCTTGTATGCGGATGAGCGCTCAGCGGAGGTGCGATGACCGACGAAGGACCGTCCCTCACGGGGGCAGCAGCACATGTGGTGCCGGACATACCGACCCGCTCCATCACCGAGCCGTTCGACTATGCGGTCCCATCGTCTCTCGGAGACGATCTGAAGGTGGGTTGCGCGGTGTCGGTCCCACTCGGCCCGAGGACGGTCGTCGGGCACGTGGTGGGCTTCGGCGACCCGGTGCC
>CAYWAF010000053.1:4074-5625 GCA_964456355.1 uncultured Eubacteriales bacterium
GTCCGGGTCGTCAGCAGACAGCGTCGTCGGACTCCGGAGGTCACTCCACGCTCTGCGCCTCGTCATCGGGAGCTGACTCGCGGACAGGAAGAGGCGCTGGAGGCGCTGGACGACCTGCCGCCCGGCGGGACCCTCCTCCTGGACGGGGTGACCGGTTCGGGGAAGACCGAAGTCTACCTCCAGGCGATAGAACGCGGACTCGAGGAGGGGAGAGGCGCGATCGTGCTGGTGCCCGAGATATCTTTGACCCCTCAGACCGTCGGACGCTTCCGCTCCCGATTGGGCGAGCGCATCGCCGTGCTGCACAGCCGTCTCTCGGCGGGCGAGAGGTTCGACGAGTGGTCCAGGGTACTCTCAGGGGAGGCGCAAGTCGCGATAGGGGCCCGCTCCGCCCTCTTCGCGCCCGTGCGCGACCTGGGGCTGGTGGTCATCGACGAAGAGCACGAGCACTCTTACAAGCAGGGCTCTTCACCCAGATACCATGCGCGTGACGTCGCTGAGAGGATCGTCTCCCTGCGCGGCGCCAGGTTGCTTCTGGGCAGTGCCACTCCCAGTCTCGAGTCCTTGCACCGCTGCGACACGGGAGAGTGGCAGCGTGTGTCCATGCCGCTCCGTGCGACGGGCACCCCTCTTCCGCCGGTGGAGATCGTCGACATGTCCGCTGAGTTCAGGGCGGGTCACCGTTCGATCTTCTCCAGGTCGCTCCTCAAAGCGCTCACCGATGTGCAGGAGAAGGGCGAGAAGGCGGTCCTGCTCCTGAACCGCAGGGGCTTCGCGTCCTTTTTGCTATGCCGTGAATGTGGCTATGTGCCCACCTGCGAAGCCTGCTCCACCTCGCTCACCTACCATGAGTCCACGCACCACCTGGTCTGCCATCACTGCTCGGCCAGGCATGCGGTGCCTGCCCGCTGCCCGCGGTGCGGAAGTCCCTACCTCCAGACCTTCGGAGCAGGGACGCAGCGCGTGGAGGCGGAGTTGCACGCTGCGTTCCCCGCTCTTGAGAGCGTGCGCATGGACGCTGACACCACCCGCGGGAAAGGGGGCCACGAGCGTCAACTCACCGTCTTCGAGGCTCTGGACACAGGGGTTCTCATCGGCACGCAGATGGTGGCCAAGGGACTCGACTACCCGGACGTGACGCTGGTCGGCGTCCTCAACGCGGACACCACCCTGCATTTTCCGGATTTCCGGGCTGCGGAGAAGACCTACCAGATGATTTCGCAGGTGGCCGGACGAGCCGGCAGGGGCCCGAAGGGCGGGAAGGTCATCGTGCAGACCTACTGGCCGGACCACCCGGCTCTACGTGCGGTCGCCACCCATGACAGGGAGACCTTCATCGAGTCGGAGAGCTCGCTCAGGCAGGAGTTGGCGTACCCTCCCTTCGGTCGACTCGCGAACATCATCGTCTCCTCCACATCCGATCGCGCCGCCGAACAGCACTGCGCACGGATCGCCGACGCCATCAGAGAGTCCCTGCCTGATGGCTGGAGCCTTCTCGGGCCGAGTCGCGCTCCACTCTCGAAGCTCAAACGGTCTTACAGGTGGCATCTG
>CAYWAF010000053.1:5725-9842 GCA_964456355.1 uncultured Eubacteriales bacterium
CTGGAAAGACTGACGGAGCAGATGGCGCGTCTCATGCGCGATGCTCCGGGGATAGGGCTGGCAGCCACGCAGGTCGGAGTGATGAAGCGCCTTCTCGTCTATGAGCTGGACGACGGGTTGGTCTCCTTGTGCAACCCCGAGATCGTCGAACGTTCTGACACGACCGAACTCGACGAGGAAGGATGTCTGTCCTTACCGGGCATCTCGCTTCCGATCCCAAGGAACACCAGCGTGGTCTGTGAGGCCCAGGACCTGGACGGGGAGCCCGTCACCATACGTGCCGACGGCCTTCTGGCCCGGCTCCTCCAGCACGAGCTCGACCACCTCGACGGCATCCTCATCCTGGACCGTGCATCGGAGAAGGACCGCAAGGAGGCGCTCAAGCGCTACCGTGAGATCCTGTTGACCGGTTGACGCGGCGGATCGGAAGAGAGGGGAGGACATGCGCGTAGTCTTCATGGGCACGCCATCGTTCGCGCTTCCGTCGCTCCGCATGCTACATGCCGAACATGAGGTGCTCGCGGTATACACCCAACCGGACCGTCCCGTGGGCCGCGGTAGGAGACTCTCGCCATCACCGGTGAAGGCTGCGGCCCTTGACATGGGGATCCCGGTGGAGCAACCGACGACCTTGAAGGACGAAGGGGTCATCGAGTATCTCACCTCTCTGGCGCCGGACGTCATCTGCGTGGCTGCATATGGCGCCATCCTCCCTCCGGAGGTCCTCTCGATACCGCCCTTCGGGTGCCTCAACGTCCACGCGTCCCTTTTGCCGAGATATCGCGGGGCCGCTCCCATCCATAGAGCCGTGTTGGCCGGAGACGAGAAGGTCGGAGTGGTCATCATGCAGATGGAAGAGGGCCTGGACACGGGTCCGTATACCGCCGTGAGGACCACGGACGTCGACGACAAGACCGTGGAAGAGCTCACGGCAGAGCTCGCCGAGGCAGGAGCCGAGGCCCTTCGCGAGACTCTCGACGCGCTGGCCTCAGGAGAGGTGGTATGGACGCAACAGGACCACTCGAAGGCCACGTATGCCGACAAGGTGACCTCCGAGGACGTCTCGATCCACCCGACGCACTCCGTCGACGAGGCCTTGAGGCGCATACGTGCCTCTACGCCCAGTGCGAAGACGAGGATCTCCCTTGGAGACACGGCCGTCCAGGTCTTGAGCGCTGAACGTTCTTCCATGGATCTTCCCGCCGGGCGGTTCACGACCGACAAGGACGGGGTCCACGTAGGACTCGCGGACGGCGCCGTCCTGCTCACCGAGGTGAAGCCAGCCGGCAAGAAGGCGATGAGCGGTGATGCTTTCGTCCGTGGTGCAAGATCGCTCTCGGAAGGCGCATGGTCGACGACGGGATGACTCTCACTGCTGCGCGTGCCATAGCGTTGGAAGCCCTGGCCCGGACCCGGCTGCGGGACGCCTGGGCCCGCTCCGTCCTCGACCCTCTTCTGGACGCTTCCGACCTCTCACCGTCCGATCGCGCTTTCACCGCTCGCCTCGTCTATGGGGTCGTCCAGACCTACGGCACCCTCGATGAGGCGCTGGACCGTTTCATCCCCCGGCCCGGAGACGTCCAGCCGACGGTCCGTGACGCTCTGCGCATGGCAGCATGGGAGCTCCTCTTCGGAGGGTCGGACCCCCATGCCGCCGTCCACCAAGGAGTGGAGGCGGTCCGCGACCGTGCCCCTCATGCAACGGGTTTCGCCAACGCCGTCCTGAGACGACTCGCCGAGGCCGCTCCTTCGTTCCCATGGGGGGATCCCGCCACGGACGATGCTGCTCTTGCTCGCAAGTACGGACACCCTCTTTGGATGGTCGAACATCTTCTCGCCGGATACGACCGTGACACAGTGGAGCGCATCCTGGCGGCGAACAACACGCCTGCGCCTCTCTACGTCGCGCACAACCCGTTCAAAGGCTCTTTCACGCATCTGCGGGAGCTGCTTGCAAGGGACGGGGCACAGGCCAAACCCTGTGTCGTGTCGGGATGTCTGGAATGTGAGGACACTGCGGCTGCGGTGCGGGGAGAAGCGCTGGCTAGTGGGCTCTGTGTCGTCGCTGACGCTGCTGCCCAGTTCGTCGCGAGTCTTGCAGCCGTCCAAGACGACGGTGTCGTAGTGGATCTCGCTGCCGGGAGAGGCACGAAGACCCTCCTGGTGCAGGCGGCCTCCGGCGGCAAAGCCCACCTTCTCGCGATCGATGTCCATGACTTCAAAGTGCAGTTGCTGGAGCGCAGGATGGAAGAGTTGGCTGTCCCGAACGTCTCAGCGACCACTCTGGATGCGACCGACACCGATGCCGTTCTGGCTGTGGTCGGAGAAGCGACTGCCGACGTCGTCCTGCTCGATGCGCCATGCACCGGTCTGGGGACCCTCCGGCGTTCTCCCGACAAGCGTTGGCGGCTGCCTCCGTCCGACATCCAGGAGTTGGCCGCACTCGCCTCACGCTTGTTACGGACAGCCACTCGACTTGTTCGCCAAGGGGGTGTCGTGGTGTACTCGACATGCACGATATCGCCTGCAGAGAATCGAGGCGTGATCGAGGGGTTCTTGGCCGATCCCGGTGCAGCATCCTTCGAGCGACGGTCGGTGGCAGGACTGGTTCCCGAGACATGGGGGGAGTTCGTCACTCCAGAGGGTGACTTCCAGTCGCTGCCTTTCGCGGGCGGACCTGACGGACACTATGCCTGTATCCTTGAAAGAGCGAAAGATGCCTGAGAAGAGGGAGGAGAGGGTATGCATACGACCCGGATAGTGGAGATGCTCGAGGTCACCGAGGCTGCAGCGCTTGCCGCCGGTCGCTGGATGGGGAAGGGCGACAAGCATGCGGCGGACGATGCTGCGGTCCAGGCGATGCGGAAAGCGTTCGACCAGATCGATATCTCCGGCCGCATCGTGATCGGCGAGGGTGAGCGCGACGAAGCACCCATGCTCTATATCGGTGAAGAGGTAGGTCGGTCCGGAGAAGAGGTGGACATAGCGGTAGACCCGCTGGAGGGCACGAACCTGACCGCCAACGGTCAGCCGAACTCCCTGGCGGTGCTCGCCTTCGGGCCCAAGGGAACGCTCCTGCACGCTCCCGACACATACATGGACAAGGTCGCCGTAGGCCCTGAAGCCGCAGACGTCGTGCACATCGACGCCACTCCGACTGAGAACGTGAAGGCCGTCGCCAAGGCGCTCAAGCGCGATGTCGAGGACATCCTGGTCTGCATCCTGGACCGGGAACGGCACGAAGACCTGATAGCCGAGGTCAGGCAGGCGGGAGCACGTATACGACTCATCTCCGACGGTGATGTGTTCGGATGCGTGGCCACCGCGATAGAGGGAACGGGCATCCACCTCTATCTCGGCATCGGTGCAGCGCCGGAGGGCGTTTTGGCCTGTGCCGCGATGAAGTGCATCGGCGGTTGCTTCATGGGCCGCTTCAAGTGGCGCAGCGAAGAAGAGAAAGCCCGAGCCGTGGAGATGGGCACCTGCAACATAGACGATGTCCTGACGATGGACTGCCTGGTCAACACCGATGAGGCGGCGTTCATAGCCACTGGCGTCACCGACGGCGAACTCCTGCGTGGGGTCAAATACTTCGGTCAAGGAGCCAGGACGCACTCGGTGGCCATGGATAACAAGACGGGAGTGGTCCGCTTCATCGAGACCGTCCACCGCACGGGGACGGAGAAGTTCTGGGTCAGGCGGGACTGATCACTCGGAAGCAGGGGCAGGGGACTCGGATGTCTTGCCTGCGGAGGAGTCTTTGGAGGAATCCGCTGCCGGCTCCTTCTTGCTACCCTTCTCTTCCGGGCGCTTCCGATAGTCCGTGTTGTGGAATCCCGAGCCCTTGAACACGACACCCACTGGGCTGAAGATGCGCTTGGCCGGTGCACCGCATTCCGGGCAGACGGCTCCCTTGAGGTCGCCGATCCGACGGCGCAACTCGAAGACGGTATCGCATTCGCTGCACTTGAACTCGTACGTTGGCATACATCATCCTTGTAGACCGACCGACAGCCGAAAAGGATAACCTGGGACTCAGAATGGCACAAGCAACCCCTGACAACGAAGAGCGAGTCAGGCCGCCACGGCGTCCGCTCGTACCCAGATGGCTTCTTCT
>CAYWAF010000053.1:9942-11117 GCA_964456355.1 uncultured Eubacteriales bacterium
GCCTCATCCGGCGCGCAGACCGCCGTGATCGGCCTGGATGCTCCGGACACAGGCATGCCCGGCTTCGTCGTCACCACCCTGACGGAGGGAGCGGCGCCCGACTCCTTCCAGAGTTCACGAGTGCTCGCGGACGAGACCGTCAGGCAATTGAAGGTGCTCTCCGACGATGTGGCCCGTGCCACGATAGCCGATGATGTCGTGCTCACCTCTTTGGATGTAGCGGGCATCCGGGTGAACCTGGGCACGTTCTCCTCTCCCGAAGACGCTGCCGCGTTCCGTGATCCTGCCTGGAGCGACGATGTGGCCAGGGCGCTCTACAAGGCGATAGGGGAGCGCTTCGGGACTCAGTGAGCGCCCCGGTTCGCTACAATGTCTCTCGGTGAGAAGACCATGCCCTTCTCTTGCAGGCATATGCGCATCATCTTGAGCGTCCTTCTCCTCGGCGCTCTTCTCGTGGTGCTCGCTGCTCCTACCTCGGCCTTCGCGGGCGAGGTCGAACGCCTCTCTGCAGAACTCGATTCCATACGTGAAGACCTTTCGGATGCCGGGAAAGCGTATGACGACGCGTATCGGGAGCTCAACGAGACCGAGATCCGTTTGGAGCGGACCCAGGCCCAGATAGAACAGACCGAGCAGGACCTGGCGCACGCACAAGCGCTCCTGGCCGACCGCATCGAGATGATGTACAGGCAGGACACCGCAAGCTACCTCGGGGTCCTCTTCGGCTCGATGACCTTCGAAGAGATGGTCACGCGACTCGACTTCTTCCAGAGGATCGGCAAGGCGGATGCCGAGGCCATCGCCGACGTGAAGGAGCTGCAGGCTCGACTCCAGGATGAGAAGGCCGAGCTCGAGCAGCAGAACGAGGCCAAGCAGGCGGCCGTGAACGAACTGAAGCGTCGCAGGGACGCTCTCCAGAACCGTCTTGCGAAGAAGCAGGCGGAGTACGAGCGCGTCAAGAGGGCATTGGACGCCGCACGTTCTGCCGACTCGCACTCCACGGGCCATGTGACCGCTCCTCCAGGCCCCAACGGCATGGTCTTCCCCGTCCAAGGCGTCTGCTACTACAGCGACACTTGGGGCGCTCCGCGTTCGGGGGGTCGCCGTCACAAAGGGACCGACATCATGGCCCGACGCGGGACGCCGGTCGTCGCCGTCCTCTCCGGTACGGTGAG
>CAYWAF010000054.1:0-11097 GCA_964456355.1 uncultured Eubacteriales bacterium
TTGTGGTGGACGGCACCATCGGCCCACAGACCATAGCTGCATTCGAGGCCCCTCAGGGCAAGTAAGAGACACCGCTATCACACGGGGTGTCTCCGGAAGGAACAGTGAGGCCCCGGCACTGTTGTCGGGGCCTCGTGATGTCCGTTCTATATCGATGTGCCTTACTCCACCTCGAGCTTGATGCCGCCCATTATGCCAGCGACGATGTTGTAGACGACGGCGATGATCAGTCCGGCGATCGCACCGCCGATGCCGTTGACGAACATGCGCCATATCACGCTGAGCGCCGTCCTCAAGGTGTACTCGGTCCACAGTCCGAGATTCATGTCGATGAGCCAGGAGGAGGCGCCGAACGCCCACCCGACGATCCAGTAGTAGATGCCGAAGACCAGCGTCCATACGGCGGCAAGGACCGCGCCGTAGAGGAGCATGGTTCCGTAGTCGAGGCTCTTGATGGTCTTCATGGTGCTCCCTTCCTCGTTCACAAGGACTCCGGTGGGGTAGGTGCATGTAGGACGTGTCGTTACCCTCACCCCTATGCGATGCCCCGCGAGGCATCGCCATCAGAGTGGTATCTTCCCTAACCTTCGCACGGATATGCATGATGCCGGACTGAAGGCGACGTGCTGTGGCAGAGTGCCCGCCTCACTCCTCCGACATGCGGTCTATCCGTTATCCTTGGTCTTGACCCTGGTATCTCGTCCTTGAGGGCCTGGAGCGGACGACCGCTCCAAGACGGAGGGGGACCCGCGTGACAGCGGACCGCACCAACAAGACGCTATTCATCATCGAATCGGCCCATATGGTGCTCATCGTCCTCGTGCCGCTGTACGTCGGGCTCGCTCTGGACATGCCGGACGTGGCCTTCGTCGCGACCGTCGCCTCCATGATCCTCTACATGATCGACATAGCGGCAGGCAAGCGAGGCGACCCGAAAGTGACCTTCGCCGCCACCGTGGTGCTCTTCGTCTCCGCTCTGCTCGCCAACCTCCTTTCGGGCAACCTGCTCATGGTCTCTGTCTACGTGCTGGCCCTCATCTTCTTCGGCGGCATGGGGATACTCTACGGGCGCTTCTGGGCGGCTGTGGGCATGTTCGTGCCGATAGCGCTGGTCATAATCGCTTTCGCTATCGGCGAAGACGCTACGCTGCAGGCCGCTGTCGTAGGCCTGCTCACCGGCAGCGTGTGGGCGATACTGCTCGCCGTCGTCTTCCGCTTCATCCGCCCGAAGGCGTCCACTAGCTCCGAGGCCCTGCCGACGTTCACAGAAGAGGTTCGCAGGGACATCATCCTGTTCTCCGCTCGTCGCACGGTGGCCGTGGCCCTGGCGGTGCTCATAGCGTTGGTCGGCGCGACGGAGAAGCCTTACTGGGTGATGCTCACGATACTCATCGTCTTGCAACCGCTCTCCAAGGGCTCCATGCAGCGTGCGGTGCAGTACGGGCTGGGAACGGCAGGAGGGGTCGTCCTCTCGCTCATGGCCGCACTGCTCTTCGAGGTCTCGGAGGATTTCACCGCTGTGATACTCGTGCTGTTGGTGGTGGGCATCGTCTATGCTTTCACGATCGACTACGGCCTTCAGACCGTGCTCACCACCACGCTGGTCCTCATACTCCTCACCATCGTCTATCCGGAGGAAGGCTGGTTCTTCGGCGAGCGCTTGCTGGACGCCATGGCGGGTATAGGTATAGCCATGGTCGTCGAGCACTCACAGGTCCTGCCCGGCTCCAAGAGGATAAGAGAGGGTGAGGGGTCGTGAACGGCTCCCATGACGTACTTCCCCTCACCGCCGCCGTTCTGGCAGGCGGTCGTTCGAGCAGGATGGGCTCGGACAAGGCACTGCTCCCTCTCGGAGGCACGCCGCTGTTGATTCGCGCTCTCGGGACCGTGACCGAGGTCTGTGCGCATGTGATGGTCGTGGTGGCCGACGCCGGTATGCTGAAATCTTTGGACCTTCCCGACGGGGTGGAGGTCGTCGTCGACGAAGTACCGGGCCTCGGGCCTTCCGGCGCCCTCGCCAGCGCTCTCGCAGCGGCCGAGGACGAATGGGTGTTCGTCGTCGCGGCCGACATGCCGTTCGTGCACCCCGATGTCATACGCATGCTGTGGGGGATGCGTAGCGATGTCCAGGCGGTCGTACCGCGCGTGCCCGAAGGCGCCGAGCCGCTCCTGGCGCTCTACTCCCGTGAGTGTCTGCATGCGTTGCGTGAGATGCTCGCCGCGGGTCGCCGCAGGCCGGTCGCCCTACTCGAGTCCGCAACGGTGAGATGGGTCGATGCCGATGTCCTGCGCACTCTCGATCCCGACCTTCTCACCCTCCTCAACATCAACACGCCTGACGACCTGGCAGCAGCAGAGCGTATCCTTGCGACGCGCCTCTCCCCAGCGGGAAGAGGCTGTGCGACGATATCAGACGGTCCGACCGACAAGGAGGAGGCCTCATGACCCTGGAGGAGAAACGTCCCAACCCTGCAGCCGACAGAGTCACCGACGAGATACGTAAGGCCGTGGAAGCCAAGGCGCGCGACGGACGCATCGCCTGTCCGGCTCTTCGCCGTCTTGCTGAGGACATGGGGATACCCTACAAGGTGGCGGGGGCCGCAGCCGACGGGCTCGGCATCAAGGTGCGCGACTGCGACCTCGGCTGTTTCTGAGCCCGGTCAGGCTGTCGTAGGAGGGCACCGCATTTGTCTGGAGACATCCCCATCGTCTGCGTGGTCGGGCGCAGCAAGTCCGGCAGGACGACTCTTCTGGAGTCGCTCATCCCCGCACTCGCTTCGCGCGGGTTCTCCGTGGCCACCGTGAAGCACCACGTCCATGACACCCCGGTCGATGTCCCGGGCAAGGACTCGACGCGTCACCGGGAGGCGGGAGCGGCTGTGGCGATGGTGAGCGGGCCTGCGTGGTTCTCTGTCGTGCGCCGCGTGGAGGACGAGCTCACCTTCCCGGAACTCGCTGCACAGGCCGAAGGCGCAGACATCCTGCTTGCAGAGGGGTACAAGCAGACGGACCTGCCTCGCGTGGAGACGCACCGCACCTCACAAGGGCCACCACTCTTCGCTGCGGCAGACCTCTTCGCCCTTGTCACCGACGACCCTGCTTCCGTGGGCGCTTCGGGATGGGAGGGCGAGACGCCGCTTCTCGGCTTCGATGAGGCAGAAGCGCTCGCCGACCTCATAGAGGACACCTTCCTGGGTGGTGGGCGACGGTGATGGAGGATGCCTTCGGCCGCAGGATCTCCTACTTGCGCATCAGCGTGACCGACCGCTGCAACATGCGGTGCACCTACTGCATGCCGGACGGCATCGAACTCAAGCCACGCGAGGAGATCCTCGCCTATGGAGAGATAGAACGTTTCGTGCGGATAGCGGTCGGGGAGGGGATCGGTCACGTGCGCCTGACCGGCGGCGAGCCGTTGGTGCGCAGGGACATCGTCTCCCTCGTCGAGCGCCTGGATGCCATCGACGGGATCGACGGCGTCACGTTGACCACGAACGGCTCGCTTCTCGCAGGTATGGCGCGCGACCTGGCTGCAGCGGGGGTGAGGCGGGTGAACGTCTCGCTGGACTCCCTCGACCCCGACACGTATGCGGAGATGACGGGTGGGGGCGATCTGCGTGACGTCCTTGCCGGCCTGGACGCTGCTCTCGAGGCCGGGATGGAGCCGGTCAAAGTGAACGTGGTGGTGTTGCCCGGCTTCGACCAGGACGTCACTCGTTTCGCGGCTCTCACGATGGACCGGCCGTTGCACGTGCGCTTCATAGAGTACATGCCGCTTGGGCCGGAGCCGCGCGCAGGGGCCTACAGGACGTTCGTGCCGGCTGCACGCATCCTCGATGCCCTGCGCGCCGAAGGTGAGGCTTCCGGCTGGGGCTCCCTCACGCCGCTCGGACCGCAACAGGCACCCTCCGGATGGGGGCCTGCCCGTTACTTCAGGTTCGAACATGCGTCAGGCACGATAGGACTGATAGCCGCGCGCTCGGAGCACTTCTGCGCCACGTGCGACCGCTTGCGCCTGACCGCCGATGGCAGGCTGCGGGTCTGCCTGTTCTCGGACACGGAGGTCGATGTGCGCGGAGCCCTGCGCACAGGCACGGACGATGACGTCCGCTCGCTCATCCGCAAGGCCGTGGCCTTGCGTCCGGCAGGTCATGGCATGCGTTCGGGGACGGAGCGCGGGATGTCACAGATCGGCGGATGAGTGCCGGTGCCGGGTCTTTCCGGCAGCCGTCACTTCCCGTGGCGCGCATCCTTCTTCACGTCGGCGCGGCCGCGCAACCAGACGAAGATCGGCAGGACCACCAAAGAGCCCAATATCGCACCTATCATGCCTGTGACCTGGAGCTCCAGGCCGTTGCCGAAGAGCACGTTGAGGAGCAGCCCGCCGGTCAGCGAGCCCAGCAGTCCTATGACCGTCATCTCGGGCCAGCTCAGCTTGTTCGTGTCACCGTATACCAGCGAAGCGAACCAGCCGGCTCCTGCTCCGATGACGATGATCGCTATGAAGAAGAGGCCTGCGAACACACTGTCTCCTTTCCATCCGCGGCCCGCGTCATCGGGCCGGTCGGCGACCATAGCGTAACAGGTCTGCGAGGAACGTTGCGTTCCCTATCGTGTATCGACGCCAGAGCCGAGTGGGCTCGGAGGCGAACCTGTGCAGCCATTCCAATCCCGCTCTCCGCATCCAGCGGGGCGCTCTCCGTTTGCGTCCCGACAAGAAATCGAAAGCGGCACCCACGCAAGCCACCGGCACGCCTATCTCGTCGAGATGACGCATCGCCCAGACCTCCTGCTTGCCTGCTGCGACTCCCAGCCACAAGACGTCGGCGCCGGAGCGTCTCACCCCTTCGATGAGGTGTTGCGATTCTTCCTCGGACCACTCGCCGTAAGGAGGCGTGGCGACTCCCACGACCCGCAGGCCTTCGAAGCGCTCCTCGAGTCGCATGCGCAGCATCTGGGCCACTTGTGGGTCCCCGCCGAGCAGGAAGAAGCTCACGTCCGTGTCCGTAGCCATCCTGCTCGCCTCCTCCAGCACGTCCACGCCCGGTACTCTGCCGATCTTGCGTTGGCCGAGAAGTGCGCCACCGAGCGTCACCGAGACGCCATCTGCTACGCATATCGCCCTAGGGTCGCTTATCGCCTCGGCATATCCGGGGAAGTCGCGACGCAGCGATGCCGAGTTGGCGTTTATCGAGATGTAGACGCGGGGGGTCTTCGTGGAGGCGTCTGCCAATATGCGTCCGGCGATGTCGGAGACGTCGGAGCGGATCACCGCCATACCGGCGACGTGGCAGACATCGTCCGAATCGCGCTCCCTCGCAGTCACTCAGAGTGCTCCGCACGCGCTTTGACGAGGTCATCGAGCTTCTGGTGGAGGGCCTCTATCGCTTGCTCCTGTTCTTCGACGAGCCTGCGCATCTGCAGCAAGACGTCATCGGTGCCCACTTTCTCGCGCTGTCGCTTCGGACGCTCTTTCAAGAACCAGTTCGAGAGATATGCGGCCGCGATGCCGATTATCGCCACGCCGATGGTCATCAACGCGATGGCCACCAGACGTCCGCCGGTGCTGAGTGGTGCGTAATCGCCGTACCCTACGGTGGTGATGGTCACATATGCCCACCAGAGGGCTTCCTGAGGCGTCCTTATCGTGGCCTCAGGGTTGGCTGCCTCCGCTTTCAGCACGTAGATGGCCGATGCCTCGACAGCCACCACCGAGAACCATATGAGCGAGAGCAGCGTGCCTTCCGAACGATGCATGGACAGCTTCGCCTTGGTCTCCCTGGCTCCCTTCATCCCTATGTACTTGAGGTAGCGGTAGAAGGGGAAGAGGCGTATCAGGCGCATGCCGCTGAGGAAGGAGATGCCGAGGAGGTCCGCCCAGCCGAACCCCTTGAGCAGGTAGTCGGTCTTCGACTGCGCACGCATGAGGCGGACCAGGAAGTCGAAGAACAGGAAAGGGGTCAGCCACAGCTGGACTATCGCTGCCACTCCGGCTGTCTCCGGAAGGCCCGGGTAGAGGACCACCAAGGCATTGACGACGGTCAGCAGGTTCACAGCCGCCATGAAACTCTCCCAACGTATGTTGGGAAGGATGCCCGGACCGTCTTTCACCGGCATCGGCGTCTCACTTGTTCCACATCCTCCATACGAGGTTCAACAGCAGGGTCAGTACCACGCTTATCAATATGGACGTCGTTATGGGGAGGAAGCAGCTCCAGCCCTCGCCCTGCAGCCTGATGTCGCCCGGGAGCGAACCCAGTCCGAGTCGTCCTCCCATCCATAGGACAGCGCCGAAAAGCACCAAGCCGGCGCCCAAGAGAAGTATCGTCTTTCCTAACGTCTGCAGGTCCATGGGCTTGAACGTCAGACGACATCCCGTCCGTCGCTTCCGATTCTCCTGTCCCGGTCACTCGTCCGACGTCTGCGAGAAGGAGGTCTCCTCCCAGCGACCGTCATCGTTCATCTCCCAGACCGATTCGAACGAGGTGAAATCGTCATACCAAGCGTCCAGGTCCTCGTCAGCGATGCCTCTGAAGATGATGTGTGTGTCGTTGTTCATCTCCCACTCAGTCACGTTGAGGTCGGCATGGATCTCGCCGAACGACTCCATGAGGTCCAAGCGCAGGTCTTCCGGCAGGATGGAGGCGGGTCCGGCGAACTCGGCCAGCCCTGTCTCGAGCGCCCGCCAGTTCTCCCACATCACGTCCGCCGTATCATCGAAGTACGTGACGTCGTCGCTCTGGCCTCCAGCCCCGTCCATGACCGTGCGCTCCGCGAAGAACGTCATGTAGAAGTCCGGGGCGTCTGTGGATTGGACCAGTATGTGATATGTGCCTGTGTCTCCATCGGTATCGGCGAGGGCGAGGTCGACGAGCGTGAAGCCGGGGAAGAAGTAGTTCACCATGCGCTCGGCATCAGGCTGTACGCCCTCTTCGACCACGTCGGCGGTGTCTTCCACCAACGCCTGCTCCTGGAGACTCTCGCCGACATCTTCCGCTGCGCGGATCCCCATGCACGTCACCACGCCGACGCCGATGCCACACAGCACGAAGACGAGCAGGATGATTCCTATGATCAGCCCGACCTTCGACTTCTTCTGAGGAGGGGGTGCTCCATAGGTGGCGTCAGCAGGAGGCATGGATGCTCCCGGGGGAGGGGCCTGCGGTATGCCGGTTCCCGGGTCCGTCGGAGGAGGCTGGTCGGTGGACTCCGAGTAGTTGGACAGATACTCGGGGCCGTGACCCTGGGGACAACGTCCGTCGGGTGTGACGTACACGTTCTTGCCACACTGGGAACAGTATGCGACCTGTGCCATGAGCATCTCCTCTGTCGAGGGTGTTTGTAACCAGGATACCCTGTCCCTCCGACGTTCTCACCCCTGATCGCACGACATGCTGCGCGTGGGGTGCTTGTTGCGGTATCTTGAGCGCGTCCGTTCTCCTCGAGACAGAGGTCGAAGTGACCGACAGGAAGACCGCTCTCGTGACCTTGACGCTTCTGTGCGCGCTGGTCCTCCTTCTTGCTTCGGACCTGCGTAACGCGCACGTTCCCAGGGAGATAGACGACGAGTCGTCTGCGAGTGCCTGGTGGGTCTTCTATCCGCCAGAGCGCTCCGGCAGTGATCTGCTCGCCGTCCTCACCTATCTTCCCGATAGGGAAGACTGGCATCCTCAGTACAGGACCATCTCCGTCTGCGAGGCGGCACGTCGTGACGCCGGGGGGCCTGTCAGTGAGATGGTCGCTCCGGTCCGGCTCGAGTCGCTGGTCTCTGAAGACCCTTCGCTCGTGAGACTCCCCCCACTATTCGCCCCACATCTTGCGAGGATGTGTGCGGGCAACCTGCGCTATGAGACGTACGACCCGGTCCTCGACGAAGATCTCATAGAGCGTTGGCGTGCCGATGGTCGTCTGGTCGAGTATCCCAGGTCGGTCGTACTGGTCAGCGGGGGCGAGGGTCGTTACGTGCTGCATACAGACCCCTCTCGCAAGGTCATATACGTGGTTCCTGCCTCGCTCAGCCCTCTGGGGGAGGCGTCATGAGCGGCAACGTCCTCCTCCCGATCGTCTCTCTCCTCGTCGGCTGGGTCGCATTGCTTCCCGTGCGACGCCGGGTGGGAGTGGTCATGTACCACGTCGCCGCGATGCCCGTCGGCATGCTCGGATGGGCCTGGATGTCGGTGTGGGGAGGGGTCTTCGGCTTGGCCTTCACGTGGCCGTATGCCCTTGTGGCTCAGACCTCCTATGCGCTCTTGGTCGCTGCGGCACTGCTCTTCTTGACAGGGAAAGACGCTTCCGGGCACCCGGAAGAGAGGCCCTTCCCTCCCTGGACGTATCTTGCAGCACTCGTGCTGCTGGGCCTTTTCGCCTGGCTCGTCGCCCGCTCAGGCGTCTCGATGTTCACTGCGGACAGCTGGGCCGACTACGAACTCATGGGCATGTGGCTCCACGACACCGGAGACCTCACCTTCTCGATCGTCGCCATCCGGAACGTGCTGATGCCCTCCTTGCATGCCGGGGCTCGGATGATGGGCTCGGATTGGCTGTACGCCATCTATCCGGTCATGGGCCTTCTCGTCTGCCTTCTGGTCGCAGACGAGATCTACGTGAGGGGCGTGCCGAAAGTGGGTCGTCTCTGGGCCGGGTCTGTAGCAGTCGCCGTGACGTTGCTGATGGCCACGACGGCCCCGTTCCTGATGCAGAGTCTCTACATACACAGCCATATGGCCAGCGCCCTCTACCTGACCCTCTCGATAATCGCCATCGGCAGAGCGCGTGCCCCGGGCCGGATCGTGGAGGGGGACGGTGGGGATGATTCCATGCTGGTCCGCCGTGCGTGGTTCGCCGTGGCAGGGCTTGCCGCGAGCGGCCTTGTGCTCACCCGTCCCGACGGCCTTGCATACGTCGTCGTGCCCCTCGCGGTCTTCTTCGTGGCCTGGATCGCTTCCGACCGCTCGACCGGCTCCCTCGCCACGGTCCTTGTCACCACTTTCGCACTCCCGATGCTCGTCTTCGGCCTGACGATGCTGCGATTCGGCCTCTGGGTCCAGGAGGACAAGCTGAACGGTGTCCAGGTCCTGGTGCTGCTGCTGGCGTATGTACTGGCCGCTCTCGTCGCATGGGCCCTTCCGCGATGGCGTTCTGCGACGACGTGGCTTGCCGAGGGCAGCCATGCGGAGGGTCTCATCCTCTCCCTCGGGGCGTTGGCGTTCGCTGTGGCCAGCATCCCGGCACGTGAGGACTTCGGGTTGGCCATCGGGTACATGGCACGCAACCTGGTGCATAGAGGCGGTTACAACTCGCTCTGGGTCTTCGCGTTCGGGCTGCTGGTGCTGCTCGCGGTCTTCCCTGACCTGCGGAAAGGCCTCCCGACCCATAACGCTATGGTCGCGTTCATCCTGTATTTCATGGTCGCAGCCACGGTCCACGGACTCACCCATGTCGGACGCGCCAGCTGGGGAGACAGCTTCAGCAGAGCCGCCTTCCACGTGGTCCCGCTCGTCTTCATGTTGCTGGGGTATGTGACAGGAGAGGTGCTGGAGGGGGTCCTGCCCCTCCGCGCCAAGACCTGAGCCGCGTCACTCCTCGATCGAGATCGCATCCGTGGGGCACATGTCTGCTGCATCGCGCACGGGTCCGTAGAGTTCCGGCTCCGGGTCGGCGGAGATCACATAGGCGAGTCCGTCCTCCCGGACCTGGAAGACCTCCGGACAGGTCTCCTCACAAAGGCCGCATCCGATGCAAAGGTCGAAATCGACGACCGGTCTCATGGTGACCCTCTCTTCCGCGGAACGCCCATCTTGAGGTCGAGAACCTCGCTGTTGCTTTCCTACCCTCATCGGGCGCGATGCAACCCGTTCGTTCTCGCGGCACGACTGGACGGGGTAGGCCGTCCTCGAAGCGTCACTCCGCCTTCCTCAGGGCTATCACGTGGAACTCGGCAGGTGTCTGCAGTCGTATGGGCAGCGTGACTGTGCCGACCCCGTTGCTGACGAGGATGGGCACTCCCTCCTCCTCCATCCATCCGCTGCGATAGCGTGAGCCGAACTCCGAAGGGACGACCATGGCCTTGCCTGCGAGGGAGACCTGTCCGCCGTGCGTGTGACCGGCCAATGCAAGGTTCCACACGTCGGGGACCTCAGGCAACGCCTTCGCGAAGGCGTCGGGATTATGGGAGACCAGGATGGCCGTGTCCTCCGGCTCGATGCACTCTGCCGCAGCCGTCACATCCGGGCAGCCGGTATACAGGTCGTCCAGTCCGGCGACGACCAGGGTCGCTCCGTCGACGTCTATGCGTGAGTTGGAGTTCTCCAGCACCTCGAAACCGGCTTCCCGCAGCCCCTTGCGCGCTTCGTCGGCACCTTCCCAGACATCGTGGTTGCCCAGGACCGCCAGCTTGGCGCGGCTGGCACGGATGTCTTTTATCGCCGGGTAGAAGATGCCGGCGCCTCTGGCCTTGCCTCCCACGTAGTCTCCGCCCAGGATCACGATGTCAGGCTCGCAGCCGTTCACCTTCTCCACCAGACGGCGCATCCTGCCTTTCCCGAAATACGGTCCGGCATGCACGTCGGCGACGAACACCACCTTCAGGCCGTCGAGTTCGTCAGGGAGTCCCTCCACGACGAGGTCGTGCTCATCGATGCTTAGCATGCGGGCCGCCACCAGTGGGACGGCGAGCATCATGAGCACCACCACGAGGACGCCCAGCGCTATCGCGCGTCCGGGCGTCATCCATGAACTCAGCGATGTCCAGATCCCCTGCATCCCGAAGGCGGGATGCAAGAGCTGCGCCAAAGTGATGTGGACGGACACCGCACCCCCTTGGTACTCACTGCGTTTCCGGCACTTCCGGCTTACGCGGCGCCTCCGACCGTCTCATGAGGAAGTACCCCGTCGCCAGGGAGATGATGATGATCCCGATGCCGATGATGGTCAGAGGGTCATATGTCTTGTAATCCAGGAGGATGACTTTTCTTGCGACCGCGATGAGTGCCACGCCGATGACCGCCTCCACATGGAACCCCTCACCTTTGAGGTAGACCTCGACCGACTCGACCAGCTCCACCGCTATGAACACGGAAAGGAAGAGACCGAAGAGGT
>CAYWAF010000055.1:0-6310 GCA_964456355.1 uncultured Eubacteriales bacterium
CCGTGCTCGAGAACTACCAGCGTTCTGACGGGAGCATCGAGATACCGGAAGTGTTGCGCCCCTACATGGGTGGTCAGGAGATCATCGAGCCACAGCCGATCCGAGGCTAGAGCTCCAACTTCCGCCCGATCACCATGACCAGTGGGTTGTCTCCATCGTCGCTCAACACATATCCCGTTATCTGAGCATGTATGGTCTCGCCGTCGACCCGCACCAGTTTCTCCACGAAAGACGTGCTGGTGCCGCTGGCCAACATCGCTTCGAGACGCTCCTCCATCGCGTGCTGGCAATCCGGGTGCACGAACTTGGCCGGGGACCGTCCGATGACCTGGGAGGCATGTTCGGCACAGAGGAAGTCGATGGCTGCAGGATTGGCATAGAGCACGGATTCCCCGTCATGTATGAACAGCGGATAAGGGATGGCATGAAGCGCTCTGCGCAAGACCCGCGGATCCTCTATGGGAGAAAGGCCCATGTGTGCCCCCGTCCGTCAGCACCATAGAGGTTACATCATCGAGGATACCCACGTCGGCGCAGGCAGGCGAAGGAAGGCCTTGTGGCCTTTCGAGGAGAGTCAGAGGCGGGCAAGCGCGGTTATGCGGAGAGGATCGACTCCAGGCGGTCGTAGTCCGTGGGGAGCATGTCCACAGGGACAGCATGCCTACCGAGTGCCTCTATGACCTTCCTGCGAGCGCAATCCGAGTTGTTGGACCGGCAGAAACGGTCTTTCATGGCATCGTTCAAGGCAGGCGAATAGCCTGCTGAGGCGTTGAAGAACACACAATCCTCATGGAATTCACATATCTGCATCCGCGCACTCCGTTAATTGACTAACTAAGTGCAGTTTACATAACGCCCTCCGATGCGGTCAATGGGGCGCAGTTGCAAGTATGCAGCGGAGTGGCGGAAGAAGACAAGACAGAAGGCGAGACTATTTCTTGAGATCGGAGAAGTGCTCTTCCCATCTCCCGCCCCCACCTGCTGCGAGTGTCTCGTACGGCGGCACAGCATAGAGCCGCAACCGATTGTCGAGGAAATCGGAGAAGACGAGCATCGAGCCATCATCCGACACGTCCAAAGCCGTGCACTGGTTGCCGCCCACTATCGCATCGAGTGGCTCGGCCGTGGCGGCATCGAAAAGCAGGACGGTCCCCCATTCCGGTCCCGGCAGGTAATAGGAGACAGGGTTGTTCTCCCCTCGGCATGAGACATAGAGGACTTTTCCGTCCGGCGAAAGGGCTATGGTGTTCGGTTTCTCATCGGTCTCGGTGAAGACCCAGGTCTTGCCGGAAGCGGTGTCGTGGGCCCAGATGCAGTCCTTCGCCATGTCCGAGATGTAGAGGATGCCACGGTCCGGGTCGCCCACGATGTGGCGCAACGCTCCCCCACCGTCGAAGACGGTCTCGGTCTCGCCCCAGAGCGTGTCGATCCGCTGCAACACTCCTTCGTCGAAGGATGCCACGTAGAGGGTCTGTCCGTTAGGAGCTGCGTACAAACCTCTGGGCGTGTCCGCCGTGGGTATCCGCTTGAGGAGGTCTCCCGTCGTGAGGTCGATGACGGAGACGTCATCGCCCGTCCAGTTGGCGACGTACAAAATCTTCTCGTCCGGCGACAGCTCGACGACCTTGCTCCAAGAACTTCCGGTGTCGAGTTCGCGCAACACTTGATGCGTGGAGGTGTCGATCTCGTAGACGCGGGCCGTCTCCATCTGGCTCGCATACGCTCTCGACCCGTCGGAGGTGAAGACTATCTCCACCGCTCCGTGGTCGTCCAATGTGATCTCGTCCAGGAGTCTTCCGGTGGCCGTCTCATAGATCTCGATGGAGGGAGGGCCGTTGAGGATGGTGGTCCATATCTGTGAGCCGTCGGGGGTGAAGGCCACGCCCTTCGGGGCACCGGCGCACTCCATCGTCCCCCGCCCTTCGACGAGCTGGCCCTCCGGGTCCATCCAGAACTCCAGGGACATCGGGGTGTCGCAGTAGTACTCGCGCTCGATGGGGTTGTGACCGGCCAACGTGGCTGTGACCCGGATGGGGCCTGCGGGGACCGTGCACTCCACGCTGCCGGCATCGGCAGCCACCGTCTTCCCGTCGCGGATGACGGCCACAGCGGTGTCATCGGGATGTGCTGTGACGCTCACCGGTTGCGGGAGGGGGTCGAGCATGACGTCGAGCGAGTTATCGCCCAGACGTGTGACGACCAGGGTGGCTGTGGCGGTCTCGAACCCCGAGCGTGTGCAGACGACTTCGTACTCGCCCGGCTTCAACCCTTCCAGCGAGAGTGCCCCTTGCGCGCTGTCGTTCAGGACGGTGATGGTCGCATCCTCCGGCGTCGCCGTGATCGTCGCATCCACCGGGAGACGCCACCAATACGCTCCTCCGAGGAGACACAGCGACACGACCGCGAGCAGTACCAGCCACATGCGCGTCCTGCCACGGCCTCCGCCCCTTCGCGTGCCGCTGCGCCTTCTGCACCTGTGATTCGCAGAAAGACCTCCGGGCTGTTGCAGTATCGGAGGAGGGGTCTTCTTCGCCCGGCCCCGACTCGAGGCAGTGCTTCTTCGTCGGTCGCGACCCGAGCGGCCGGAGGTGGTGCCGGGCCGTGGACTCACCGCGCGTTCTCCTTGGAGAGCAGGCGCTTGGCGATGGTGATGGCCTCCTCGGGCGTCTGGGTGTCGATCAGCGTGCCGGCGTCATAGTAGGGCTTGAACGCAGAACCGAGGTGGAAGTCCACGGTTATGACCCGTCGTCCGCATTTGAGTGCATGGGCGACCTCGGATATCGTGCCGGCGCCCCCACGCATCGCTATGACGATGCGGCTGGAGAGGACGTTGATGACGTTGCGTGCTTCGCCCATGCCTGTGACGACGGGGATGTCGATGTCGGAAGCGACCCCTGAAAGGTCGTCGCCCGGGAGTATGCCTACGGTGAGCCCGCCGGACTCTCGGGCGCCTGCGGCCGAGGCGGACATGACACCTCCGTCGCGTCCGCCGTTGAGCAGGACCCATCCCTCCTCGGCTATGAGCGTGCCGAGGCGGTAAGCCGCTTCAGTCGTGCGGGCGTCGGCTGTGCCTCCGCCCATGACGCCGATGATCGTCCGCATGGACTCCGTGCGCCGGCGGTTCCCATCCACCGTACATGTACCGCGAAGCACCGTAGTGCGTCCGTCCGGCGCGACACCCCCTACAGAAGGAAGTGTATCGCACTACATGCGCAGGTAGCACGAAGCCCCGCGGTTCTCACCACGGGGCATTCGGTGTGTGTGGCGCGCCCTGCAGGATTCGAACCTGCGACCTTCTGATTCGTAGTCAGACACTCTATCCAGCTGAGCTAAGGGCGCTTATGGGGCCCAGTGAAGGGCCTAGAAATACTGCCAAGCGGCAGCGCATGTTGTCAAATGGCGGAGAGAGAGGGATTCGAACCCTCGAAGGGGCTTTATAACCCCTTACTCGCTTAGCAGGCGAGCGCCTTCAACCGACTCGGCCATCTCTCCGCATACATTCCCCGTCACGGCCGTCTTCGGACGACCTCGTCCCGCATGTCCGGGAAACGCCTGGACATTGTAGCAGGGTCGGATGGCGGGTGGAACGGAGATGGAAGATGGCGGAGGGGGAGGGATTCGAACCCCCGGGCCCTTGCGGGCCAACGGTTTTCAAGACCGTCGCGATAAGCCAGACTCTGCCACCCCTCCGCAAAGAGTGGCGTTCCTCGCACGCGAGTAGCACGTGTTCGGCAGAGTGGAGAATACCACGCTCCCCGCTGAAGCACCTCGTGCGTTACGATTCATGCAGAAAGTGATACGGGTGACCATCGAGTCGTGCGTCTCGGGAGGACTGCTCGAACATGAACACCGACGAGGTATACATGGCCATGGCCATCGAGCAGGCCAGGCTCGCCGAGGAGATCGGCGAGGTCCCCATCGGGGCCATAGTCGTCTGCGAGGGAGCCGTCGTCGCGCGAGGGCACAACCGACGTGAGGTCGACAACGACCCTGCCGGCCATGCGGAGTTCATCGCGATACGCGATGCCGCATCCAGGCTGGAACGCTGGCGGCTTTCCGATTGCGAGGTCTTCGTGACCCTGGAGCCATGTCCCATGTGTGCCGGTCTCATGCACCAGGCGCGCATCTCTCGCTGCGTGTATGGAGCGGCAGACCCGAAGGCCGGAGCTCTCGGCACTCTCTACGACCTCTCCGATGATGAGAGGCTCAACCATCGTTTCGATGTCACCTCCGGTGTCTTGGCCGAAGAGTGCGGCGAACTCCTCAAGGAGTTCTTCCGCGGATTGCGAGAGGGGCAGTGATGCATCGCTTCACGAGGTCCGTTGCGAGAAAGGTCGTGGTCGTTGCCGTTGCGGTCGTCGTTTGGGCGATGCTTCTCGCCCTGGCGGCCTCGCCTGCTCTCGCCAAAGACTACTGGATGGGACCGGTGAGCATAGATGCGCAGTTGACTCCGGATGCCTCCCTGCTCGTCCGAGAGGACCGCACCTTCACCTTCGACGAGGACTTCACCTTCGTCTATTGGGACCTCGACAAGAGCGGTGGCGAGAACATAGAGGTCGTCAGTCTCGAGGAGGTCGTCGGAGATACCGCGACGCCATACCAGCTCACCGACGACCCTTCTGCGAGGGACACGCGCCCCGAAGGCACCTATCAGGTGGTCGACACCGGCGACAGCGTGGAGGTCCATGCATTCTTCCGCAAGGCCGACACCGACGCTACCTTCCGCCTCACCTACCGCGTGACAGGCGCTGCCACACGCCATGACGATGTCGGCGAACTGTACTGGAAGTTCATCGGTGACGCTTGGGAGAAGGGCGTCGATCAGGTCGACATACGCATCACGCTCCCCAACCCCGGTGAAGCGGTGACCCCCGGCGAGAACGTGCGCGCCTGGGCCCACGGTCCGCTCACCGGTGTGGTCGAGATCGGCGACGACGGCACGGTGACGCTCAGCGTCCCGAACGTGCCCGCCTACACCTTCGTCGAGGCGCGCGTCACCTTCCCGCAAGGATGGCTGTCGGAGGCCCAGGTCACACCGGGCGAGGCCCTGCCCGACATCCTGGAGGAAGAGGGACGATGGGCCGAGGAGGCCAACGCTCAGCGCCGTAGGGCCATCTGGTTGGTCGAGGGGGCTTGCTGGGGGAGTTCCATCCTCGCGATAGCGGCGTTCTTCCTCACCGTCTATCTGTTCATGAAGTATGGGCGCGAACACAAGACCGAGTTCCAGGGCGAGTACTTCCGCGAGGACCCGGCCGACCTGCCTCCCGCACTGGTGGGTGCGCTCTGGCGCATGGGGAAGGTGGAGGACTCGGACATAGCCGCCACGCTGATGATGGCCGCCAACAAGGGCGTCATCTACATGAAACCCGAGACACAGACGGAATCGACCTTCTTCGGGATGGGCAGCAAGGAGGTACAGACGTACCGGTTCACTTTGGACGCGAGCAGACTCGACGAACTCGATCCGCTGAGCCGCGATCTGATCGAGATGCTCTTCCGCAGGATAGGCAGTAACAACAACTTCACCATCGAAGACCTCAAAGAACATGCGAAGAAACACGCCGAGAGCTTCTCGGACGCGATGAAGCTCTGGAAGAAGGACGTGCAGGACGAGGCCAGAGAGCGCGGGTACTTCGAGAAGAGCGGTACGTTCGGCCAGGTGGCGCTCGGTGGAGGAGCGATACTCGTCTTCTCTCTCACTTTCATCGCCGCCATCTTCTCGGAGCGGCCCTGGCCTGTACTCATAGGCATCCCGGTCGCCATCTACATGGGCGTGACGTCGTACTTCATGTCCAGGCGCAGCCGAGAGGCCAACGAGCTCTATGCGAAATATCGTGGCCTGCGCAACTACCTGCGCGACTTCAGTCGGCTCGAAGAAGCGCCGCCCATGCACGTCAAGCTCTGGGAGCATTTCCTCGTGCTTGCTGTGGTCTTCGGTGTGGCCGAGGAGGTCATAGAGCAGTTGAGGGTGAAGATCCCCGAGGTCGTCAACGACCCGGCCTTCGCATCCACGTACTGGTGGGTCTACTCGGGCAGCGGTTATGGGGACTCGCCCATCAACGCAGTCCAGACCGGCTTCGCCTCTGCGGCCTCGATCGCGAGTTCGCAGATGTCGTCGAGCTCGGGTGGGGGCGGCGGCTTCTCCGGAGGAGGCGGAGGAGGAGGCGGAGGAGGAGGCGGTGGTGCGGGCTGATGCGCCCAGTGACACATCGCCGGTCTTCTCGTGCGAGAACAGTACGTGAAAAATGCACTAGCACCTGCATTCGGCGGTCGGTTGCTCTATTCTTTTCCGAGGCATCTGCCGACAACA
>CAYWAF010000055.1:6410-10603 GCA_964456355.1 uncultured Eubacteriales bacterium
ACCTGCATTCGGCGGTCGGTTGCTCTATTCTTTTCCGAGGCATCTGCCGACAACAGAAGATATCCGGCATGGGAGCAGGAAGACGAGCCCGGACCACGCCGGCGGTTCGACGGCATGTCTGCTAGGAGGCAAGATCGATGAGATCATCCAAGGCACTCGCTGTAACGACAGTGGCCCTTCTTTTCATGTTCCCCGCTTCGGCGTTCGCCGCTGAAGCCGCGACGGAGACAGTGCCACAGTGGCTCTCCATAGCTGCCGGAGCCGTCGGGCTCGTGACCGCAGTGGTCCTACTGGTGGATGCTGCCTTGCTGAGACGTGTCTCGGAGGGCTCCATAATCGCAGACAACATCATCTACATGATGACCAGCGTGGTCTGTCTGGCCTTTTCCATGCTACTCAGGTGGGTCGTCATCTTCGTGGATGAACCGAGCATAATCGCCCAGGCTTCGCTGGGGGCAGATCTTCTGGTGACCGCAGGCATGGCTCTTCTCGCCGTCTACGTGTACAGGATCCGAAAGGCTATGACGGGTTATCTGAGAGCGGCACGTGGGTTGACAGACCAGTCCGGAGAACAGCACTCCGAGGGTGAGGATGTCGACGGGGGTGTCGAGGGGTAGCATGGCAAACCTTCTCGCCCAAAGAATCGAAGAGACTCTAAGACCTGTTATCGGCACGGTGCTTGCGACGGTCTCGGTGGACGTCGAGGCCAAGCGCATCGGCAAGACGGTCGACACCTTAGAGCGTAGTGACCTCAACGATGTCGCGGACAATCTGGTCAACGCACTGCGTCTCGTGGTAGGTCAGGAGTTGGCAGAAGCAGCGGCCGCGAAAATACGCGACCTCGCCTAAACGAGCCCGAAAGCGAGAACATGCGGGCGTACAGGAGGTTCGACGTGTACGAGCGGCATCGAAGTCGGATCAGCATCCACATCCGCCACATGCTCTCCCTCTCTTTGTCAGGACTGTTGCTCTCTGCGGTCATGCCCGTGGTCGCAACGGCGTATGCGCCCGTGGACCATTTCGCGGGGAACGCCGGTCGCGAAGCCATGCTGTCCGAGATGACGATACAGCCGGCTGCCATCCGAAAGGACGGCTTCACCTACATCGCCTATCAAGGACCGGGCTACGACCCTTATGTGGCTGCGTACGATGAGGCGGGTGGCTACTGGAGGGTCCCGCAGCGGGTCGGCACCAATCCGATGTCTTTGGACGCCCACGGCGCTCCCGCCATGTTCTTCGACCAGGCCGGCTCGCTCCACGTCGTCTACGGCTCGCACTGGAGCGAGATGCGGCATGTGAGGATGGCCGCACCCGGCGACTACTATCACTGGGTGCAGGACTCCTCGGTGGCGACGATCGGCACTTATCCGCAGGTCATGGAAGAGGCCACGCACACGACCCTCTTCTACAGGGCGGTCAACCACAACTGGGTGATGTGTCACTCCCAAGAGCCGACCGGCACCTTCAGTGAGCCCGTCTGTGTCCTGGAGGCCGATGCCGAGAATGCCTTCTATGCGGATTTCCACAAAGGTCCCAGCGGCCGGATACATGCAGCCTGGGTCCGTCTCGACATACAGACCGCTCCTACCGACATCCAGTCCCGCTATGACGCCTACTACGCCTACATGGACACCGACGGCAGGTGGTACAACGCCGCGAGCGAAGAGATCACTCTCCCCATAACACCTCAGAAGGCGAAGGAGAAGTGCGAGATATACGACTCCCGCCGAGGGGCCACCAACGAGATAACCGTGCGCGAGGACGCCACCGGCGCTCCCTGCGTCCTCTTCCTCTTCGGCGAGGGTGCAGGCGACGGTGCGTTCACATGGCGGTTCATGCGCTACTCGTCGGGGGATTGGACGGAGAGCGACATAACCACGGCGGACGAGTACTTCGACTCCGGCGTGGTCCTTCCGCTCCCGAACGGTACGCTGGAGGCGTTCCTGGTGGGGGACGAGAGTGACATGCCCGACGACCTCCCCGGGCGAGGCGGTGGGATAGGACGATGGGTCTCCACGGACGGTGGCGTGACGTGGACCCTTGCCGATACCCGCCTGACCCCCGCCGAGAGGCTCAGCCGCTTCGCCGACCCTCAGGTGGTGGAAGGCTGGGACGACGACCACAAGATCACCTTCATCGAGTGGACCGATGACGCCACGAACTTCTTCCAGCGGGTCTACCTGTGGGGCGAGGACGGTTATGTGACCAACAGCGCAGCCTCCTCTCCATGGCGACTTGCGGGCGGCGACAGGATAGGCACATCGTTGGCCGTCTCGCGCCACTCCTTCCCCGAGCGCACGAACGTGGTCGTGTTGGCCACGGCCTATGACTTCCCGGACGCACTTGCGGGCACGCCGCTGGCTCATGCTGTCGGTGGGCCGCTCCTCCTCACCCATTCCACCGGGCTCGACCCACGCGTGGCTGCCGAGATCGACCGGCTGGGTGCCAAGAAGGTCTTCATCCTGGGAGGTTACGGTGCTGTCTCCAAGACCGTCGAGGACCAGGTGCTACAGCAGACGAGTGCGGTGTCCGTGGAGCGGCTAGGCGGCAACGACCGCTACCAGACGGCTCGCCTCATAGGCATGCGACTCCAGGACTTCTCCGGCACCCGCGGCGAGGTCTTCGTGGTGAGCGGCACGGATTGGCCGGACGCCGTCGGAGCCGCTCCTCTGGCAGCCGTGCGCGGCGTGCCGATCGTCCTTGCGAGCGGGGACTACCTGCGTCCCGAGATGACCTCGCTGATCGAGGCATGGGAGACGTCGTCTTCGGTGATAGTCGGCGGAACGGGCGCCGTCTCGAAAGCCGTCGAAGAGGAGTTGCCGGACCCGACGCGCATAGGCGGAGTGAACCGGTACGAGACCTCCGTGCTGGTTGCGGAGTACGGCCTGACGCAAGGACTGCTCCCGCACAGGGTCTTGTTCGCGACAGGCGAGGCGTTCCCGGACGCACTCTGCGCTTCTGCGCTGGCTGCACGGGTCCGAGGTCCGGTCATCCTGCTCCCGCACGACGCCCTCACGCTTCCTGCGAGAGGGTTCTTGGAAGAACACGGCACGAAGGCCACGGACGTCTTCTTCATAGGCGGCGAAGGAGCGTTGAGCTCTTCCATTCCCCGATGGGTCAGGCCTTATACCGAGGAGTGAGCGCTCGATGGCACTCGGTGCCCGCAGAGCCATGCCGTCCGGAACACAGGAGGCCATCTTAACTGCGAGGGCGTTCGATCCCCAAAGTCGCGAACAGGGAGTCATCCAGGCGGACAGCGGCCCCCTCATACCCTTCCCAGGGGTCTTCCCGGAGTGCGGCCACACGCTCCGGAACGCTCATGACGTCCATGTCCTTTGGGTCGAAGTCACCTTCGAGCTCGTCCCATGTGACCGGCACGGCGACCGGCGCTCCGGGTCGAGCGCGCGTCGAGAAGAGCGCCACGGCCGAAGCACCGTGAGCATTGCGCAGATAGTCGATGAACACGCGTCCTGCACGTGAGCGCTTGGACATCTTCACCGTGAACCTCTCGGGTGCCTGCTCCGCGATGCGTTCCGCGACGGCTCTGGCGACCGCCCGCGCGGTGTCATGGTCTACGGTAGGCTCGATCGGCGTGACGACATGTATCCCTCGGCTGCCGGTGGTCTTCGCGAACGCGCCGAGTCCGAGGGAGTGCAGTACGTCACGGACCCTCAGCGAAGCCTCGACGATGTCGCCCCAGCCCACGCCGGACCCCGGGTCCAGGTCGAGCACCATCCTGTCGGGCTTTTCGAGGGATTCGACCCGGCTGTTCCAGGTGTGTATCTCCAAGACATCCATCTGGACGAGTGACACCAGAGAGGCGGTGGAGGCGATGTACATGTAGGTCGTGGGTCCCTCTTTGCCGGTGATCTCGACCGTCCGCATCGCTGGTGGCGCTCCGCTCGCGTCAGGATGTCTTTGGTAAAAGCACTCCTGTGCGCTCCCATGGGGGCAACGCACGAGGGTGAGCGGCCTTCCGGCAGCGTGAGCGAGGACCCGTTCGCTCAGAGCCACGTAGTAACGTGCGAGGTCCAGCTTGGTGACGGCCTCACCATCCTTGCCGGATGCAGGGAAAAGGACCTTGTCGGGCGTGGTGAGCCGGACGCCTGCCACAGTGACGGGATCTGCGGAGGCGGGAGGGCCAGAGCCTTCGTCAGGAGTATTCGTCCGGGTCATAGACCGGCCCCTCCGCC
>CAYWAF010000056.1:0-10484 GCA_964456355.1 uncultured Eubacteriales bacterium
CCCATCTGAGTAGCCCCGCAAAACCTCTTATGGCTGACCACTTCAACGCGCTCACGTCGTTCGGGGGAGCCGGGGAAAGCAGGACCGCTCTTTCAGCGATCCCGCGAGCGGCCAGCATCTGCGCGAGCAGGCCGCCCATCGAGTGACCCATCACGATAGGACGCTCATCGAGCGCGCGTATCGATTTCTCCAGGTCATCGGCGTAATCCAGGACGCTCGTGGTCCCAAGGCCCTCGGGCGGCTCGTCAGTCGGGTCGATGTCGTGATGCCTGAGGGTCGGGGTGATGCATCTGTATCCTCGGTCCTCGAAGAAGCCTTTGTAGAGGTCCCAGATCCCACCCGTGGCCCACATGCCGTGGACCATCACGATGGTGTCAGCCGGCCGGCTCATCCGACCTCCCTCATCCGATATTGTCGCAGCAGCCCCGAACGTGCGGGGACTTCGACCGCAAGACGCGCGTCTCCCAGGAACGCCTTACAGTACGCACTTTCGACCTCACGCTCGCAGTCGTGGACGAACGCACAACCCGACTCGCTGACTAGCCGGGACGCAGCGTAGATGCTCTTCATCCTTCCCGGTGATGCATCGGTGTGGCCGGCTGGACCATCGACCAGGACGATGTCCCAGTCCTCGCCGGACACCTCTTGCGGCAGGTCCATCTGCAGTTTCGATGGTGAATCCAACAGCGCACACCACTCGCTTCGACGTGTGCCGTATTCGACCAGGTGGACCTCCATCCCCGCGCAACCCTCGCGCGAGCGGATGCGGTCGAACCACGTCTCGTCACTTTCCAGGAAGACGGTTCTGCCGTCTTCGTTGAGCGTTTCCCAGAGCAGGGAGTCGTTGCCGAGTCCGAAGACGAGCAGATGGCAAGGGGCTTCTCGGGCGATGGTCTCTGCGATGAGTGCAATCTGCTCCGGTCCCAGCATGATGCCGTTGAACGCTCGCATGGCTGCATACGCCATCGGGGACGGTCGCTTCACGGCGATGCTCATGCTGGGTCTGCCGAGGAATGGTCGCATCGTCTCCCGGAGGGCCCTTTTGAGCATCTTCGTGGTCTCCGGATCTGCCTAGCGGTCTTTCAGCGGCACGTATTCCTTGTGGGCCGAGACGGACTTGTAGGCAGGGCGGATGATCTTCCCGCCGTTGGCGATCTCCTCGATGCGGTGTGCGCTCCAGCCGACCACACGGGCGACGGCGAACAGAGGCGTGAAGAGTTCGGGCGGGATGCCGAGCATCTGGTAGACGAAGCCGGAGTAGAAGTCCACGTTGGCGCTGACGCCCTTGAAGAGTTTGCGCTTGGCGCTGATGACCTCTGCCGCCAGGGTCTCGACCTTGGCGTGCAGGCGGTACTCGTCTTCGAGCCCCTTCTCCTCGGCGAGTGCCATGGCGTACTCCCGTAGGATCACATTACGCGGGTCTGAGATCGAGTAGACGGGATGACCCATCCCATAGATGAGGCCCGAGCCATCGAAGGCCTTCTTGTCGAGGAGTCTGTTCAAGTAGTCGCAGATCTCCTCGTCATCGTCCCAGTCGCGGACGTTGGTCTTCATGTCGTCGAACATCTGAGCGGTCTTCAGATTCGCGCCACCGTGCCTCGGCCCTTTGAGAGAGCAGAGGGAGGCAGCTATGGCGGCGTAGGTGTCGGTTCCCGTAGAGGAGACCACGTGCGTGGTGAAGGTGGAGTTGTTGCCTCCGCCGTGTTCGGCCTGGAGGACGAGCGAGATGTCGAGGACCTTCGCCTCCAACGCGGTGAAGTGACTGTCCGCTCGCAGCATGTGCAGGATGTTCTCGGCGGCCGACAATTCGGTGACCGGGCTGTGTATGACGAGGCTGCGATTCTGGTAGTGGTGCACGTATGCCTGGTAGGCATAGACCGCGAGTGCCGGGAAGGCCGCTATCAGACGCAGGCTCTGGCGCAGCACGGCGGCTATGGAGGTGCTGTCGGGGTTCCCGTCCAGGGCGTAGAGGGCGAGCACGCTGCGCGTCATGGCGTTCATGACGTTGTCGCTGGGCAGCCGCAGGATGGCGTCGTGTATGAAGTGCGTCGGCAACGGACGCTGGGACGCCAAGCGCTCCTCGAAGAGATGCAGCTCTTCCGCATTCGGAAGGTCGCCGAAGAGGAGCAGGTAAGCAGTCTCCTCGAAACCCAGGCGCCCTTCGGACACGAAGCCGTCCACGATCTCGTCGATGTCGATGCCCCGATAGATGAGGCGTCCTGGAGCAGGGGTGAGTTTGTCCCCGTCGGAGGTGTAGGCGAGCACCTCGCCTATCTGGGTCAGGCCGGCACGCACTCCTTGGCCGGTCACGTCACGCAAGCCGCGCTTGACTGCGAACTCGTCGTAGAGTGCCGGGTCCACCCGACTGCTCGACTCGGCCATCTTGCTCCAGCGCATGAGCAAGTCGTCACGCGCAGGCTTCTTGGCCTGCGTATAAGACTCGTTCTTCATAGAGATAGGATTCACGCGCGCAATGTCCCTTCCAGCTTCAGCGGTATCCGCCAGGTAGCGGTACTGTGGTCGTTCGGGGCGGCAAGGCCGCTCCACCGAGCGACCCATACCTAGATTCTACCCCTTGTGAGGCTTCTCGTGTGCTGCCAGGCATCTGACGAGGGGGTGAGCGGGTGTCCCCGGCACTTCCGAGAAGGACGCCCTCAGCCCTCGCTCTCTGTTTCCTCGATCTTCATTTTATACGTGAAAAGGCATTCGGCGGGAGTCCAATAATCCTCTCCGCGAGCGGCTTCGAGCGTGAGGTCCTTGCATATCTGAGGCTTGCGGTCCGGATGGAGCGAGCAAAGGCAGTCCTCCTGCAAGGCGGTGCACTCCATCGCCACATGCACGATGTCCTCTTCCAAGGTGCAACGGTCCATCGGCACCATGATGGTGTCGTCTTCGATCCTTGCTCCATGGAGGTCGACGTAGTAGCGAAGGTCGTCTGTCATCTCGGCACGGATCCGCAGCTCTTTCTGCGTGCGGTCCAGCTTCTCAAGGCCCTCTACCCGGAAAGTGAACTCACGGCAGCACTCCGCGTGGCAGTGCTCGAGCCATGGCACGCACTCGTCACATGCTCTCGCTGCTTCCAGCAATGTCTTCTCGTCGGCGTCCACGAGCCTCCGTCCATGCTGCGCTCTCGCAGGGACACGGTCTTCCATAGCCTTAAGTTTAGCCGAGTGCCATGCGATATCCCGTCGGATGTGTCATCGAGCAGCAGATGGGGGAGAAACGTTATACACGAACGCAGGAGTCACCTGTGGTCCCGGAGCATCCGGTGCTCTGTGGCGGACACGACCAGACCCGAACGAACGAGAGGAGTCCATAGACATGAGCATCAAAGGCACCCGCACCGAACAGAACCTCTTGAAGGCCTTCGCCGGCGAGAGCCAGGCACGCATGCGTTACAACTACTTCGCGAGCGTGGCGAAGAAGGAGGGCTTCGAGCAGATATCCGCCATCTTCATGGAGACCGCGGACAACGAGAAGGAGCACGCGAAAGTCTTCTTCAAGTACCTGGAGGGCGGGCCGACGGAGATCACGGCCACCTATCCGGCCGGTGTGATCGGGACCACCGCAGAGAACCTCTTGGCGGCTGCAGAGGGCGAACTCGAGGAGTGGGACGTCCTCTATCCGGACTTCGCTGACGTCGCCGAAGCCGAGGGATTTCCGGAGGTGGCGGCCTCCTTCCGTGAGATCGCGAAGGTCGAGGCGCAGCACGAGAAGCGCTACCGCAAGCTGCTGGAGAACGTGAACGGCTACAAGGTCTTCAAGAAGGACGGCGTGGTCCTGTGGAAGTGCCGCAACTGCGGTTACGTCTACGAGGGCGCCGAGGCACCAGAGGAGTGCCCTGCCTGCAAGCATCCGCAGGCCTACTACGAGATCCTCTGCGAGAACTACTGAGAACCTGCTTGCGAGGCGGGACGGTCGGGGGCGATGTCACGGCCGTTCCGCTCGAAGCACCACTCTCACAGCATCCTCTCAGCGGAACTCGGCATCCTCGATGGTGCAGCGGAAGAACTCTCCCTCCGACTCGAAGCGCTCTCTGTCTCCGATGTGCCACCCCACTCGCAATCGGGTAGGGATCGTGTAGCCGCCGAAAGTCGCTTCTTCTTCCACCAGGCCACCGAAATCATGGAGTCGGTACTCTTCTTCACCGTCGAGCTTGCCCCAGCGCATCATGCTCACCTTCTTGAGGCTACCCGACCCGTCGACGTCGAAGCGGACATCCATCTTCTCACCCGCGATGTCGAGCGTGGCGTACGCATGCGATGGGTCCTCCGAGTGCCATGGGACTTCTTCTCTAAGCAGCACAGACGGCAGCCAGACGCTTTCGGCTGCGATGCGTCCGGCAGTAGACTTCGTCATATCGGGGCCCGAATCGGACATGACAGGGATGATGCCGAGCATCTTCCAGCGCATCTCTCCTCGTCCGTCGACCATCCTGTCGAATCCCCGGACGGTAAGAGCCCCCATCTTCACTGCAGCGCGCCAGATCATCCCACGGTCCCAGTCGATGACCTGCTCGGCCTCGAAGGGAGCCCAGTCCTTGAGGCGTAGCTCCCCGTGCATCTTCAAGCGCACCGCCGAGGCCATGGGGATGCCTGATGCTATCGCATGTCTCAGATAGCGCCGAGCCGGCTCTGGAAGAGCCCGGTCGTCGGCAGGCCCGGAGCGTTGAGGGTCGGAGGATGACAAGGCCCACAACTCCTCCAGTGAGATCGCTTTCGGCATCGCTTTCCTCTCCCGGGTCCGACGGGCAGACGAGGCGCACGGGCATCAGTGTAGCGAAAACGTGAGAAGGACTACCCCGAGACCTCCAGTAGCACGATGGTGTTGTTGACGTTCGGTCCCGGGTCCATCGTCTCGATCACTCGCATGTCCTCGGGGAGATGCAACGTCAGCCCCTCGTCACCGGCGAGTATGCGTCGCAGGCCCTTCTGGTAGATGCGAAGGAGGATGCGTGTGTCAGGTGTCGCCGTGCGACTCACATGCTCCAGTATCAGGGGACGGGGATCGGCTTGGGCGGCAACCGACACCAGGTCGAAGTGGGTGTCGCCTGTCAGCCACGTATGGTCTCCCCAAACGACCTCGACATGCCCATCGAGGCCAAGACGGCTCACCACCTCGCGTGCGAGTGCGACGAGATCCTCATCCTCTTCCAGGGCGGTGCTGCGCAGGCCGTGCCTTGCTGCAAGCAGCAAGTTGGTGAGTGGCAGGGGCCCGCATCCTATGAAGACGGCATGCTCGCCCTTTTGCAGCCCGGCCAGTCGGACCTCTGCGTCCACGAGAGAGCAGTAGTTCGGATAGAAGGCGAACTCCTCCAGCACGCTCCAGGGGTCGTCGGCAGAGAGCACGCGTTGTGCGTAGTCCTTCTCATGCAACTGGAAGTAGGTGGCGTACGCCTTGCGGAGGTCGGGAAGGACGGCAGCGACCTCCTCATCGGCCACGAGAGCGGTCACGAGGGAGTCGCTAGGGCCGTAGAGGCGGACGACGTCGTCGAGCTCGGCGTACATCTCACGCACCTCTTCGAAAGTGAGCAGGATGCTGGTGTCCGGAGAGAAGTCGGCTATCCTCTCGTGGAACGCGAGGATGTGTTGCTTGACCGTGTGAAGGCCGGCTTCGCAGTCCAGGCAACAACCCTCGAGTTCCTGGTCTATGTCGTGTGGGTGGTATCGTACGCCCATGCATCCTCCTCACGATGAAGCGTAGCCTCACGGAAGAGGTTTGTCAGGCCGTATCCGCCTTCTCGGCCCGGACTTCCGAATAGCGCTCCAGGAAGCGCGAAAGCACGTCCACTTTCTCCTCGATCACGCAGCGCCACTCTTCCAGCAGCTCGAACCCGGCCGATGTCAGGGAGTAGACCTTCCGTGGCGGCCCACCCTCTCCGGGCATCTTGCGTGAGGTGACGAAGCCCTCTTCGCTGAGCCTGGCGAGCGCCCGGTAGACGAGTGCGGTGTCGCTCTCGTTCTCCACGAACCCCAGTTCCGCGAGTCGGGCCGCCAAGTCATATCCGTGGGCCTCTTTCTCAGCAAGGAGGAGGAGGACACCGGGGACTACGAAACGGTTCAGGCGTTGAGCGCCTGTGGGCGGCTGACCGGTCGAGATGTGCTCACATGCTTTTCTGGGCATCCCCTCTCCTGTCGCCGAGTGCCCACGCGAACACCAACGACATCACGACGATGACGGCGATGGTGATGGTCAGGCGACCCAACGTGAAGCGCCATCCCAAGAACTGCAGTTCGACGAGTTCCTGGGGGACCTTGATGCATGCCCATGCGGCGAGGAAGACGAACATGTTGGCCTTCGAGGCACCCTTGTCGAGCAGTCCTTGGGTGAGAGGGAAGGCCGCATAGAGCGGTCCGGTGGGCAGAGCGCCGAAGACGAGGGAGAGCAGCAAGCCGCGCACTCCCGCTTCGCGACCAAGATACCGACCGATCGTCTCTTTGGGGACCCATACCGCGAAAAGCCCCATGATCAGAAGGACGCCGGGGATGATCGTGAGCATCTCGACGAAGAACTTCCAGAACGCCGTGAACGTAGGCTGGCGGTTCTGCGGGAAAGCGAACAGGAGTGCTGCGGCGAACAGGAGGAAGATGCCCAAGAAGATCCAACTGCGCAGGTTGCTCTGCTGCTTCTGCTTCATGTCAGGGCCCGGCCCCATGCCAGAGCCTTGCTTCATCCCTGCCCCGGGTCCTCCCTGCATCATCGGTTTCCCCGGACCACCCTCACCAGGCTTCATCCCATGACCGGGAACCATCCCTGCCTGCCGGCCTTTCTGCTTCGGATTCACAGGACCACCCCCATCAAGATGCCTATTATCAAGGCCGCGACGAGGCTGAGCCCGTTACGCCACAAAGCGAAGCGCAGGCCTAGCACGCGGATCTCCATCGGCAGCGTCACGAAGCCGACCATCGTCAACGTCGTTATGAAGACCGCCACCACGGTCACCGAAGCGCCAGTCACCAGCAGGGAACCGCCGAGCGGAAAGGCGATGATAGCGGGTATGTGCAGGACCGATCCGAGTAGTCCTGCCGTCAGCACGCCGGTCACACCGCTGCCCTCGCCCACGATCTTCCCTATGGTCTCGGCTGGCACGAAGCCCAGGAGCAGGCCTATCAGCACGAGGATGCCGAGGAGGGTAGGGGCGAGATTGAGCGCTGAGCGCACCGCGATGCGGAGGGCTTTCACCGTCTTCTCGCGGTTCTTCACGAAGGAGAAGACGAGGCAGCCGAGAGCTGCGCCGTTGATGAGTAGGGCCGTCAGACTCATGGGTAGTCCCCCGTATCTCTATATGACTGTGTAGCATAGCGAGTATGCTACACAGTCATATAGTGAGTCAAATGGATCCCTCCTCATCTTCTGCGCACGCCGGTCACGGTCGGAAGCAACACACTCCTATGCCACGCCCTGACTCATCGCGAAAGACATCGCAACGAGCAGCAGGGTCGTGGTGACTGCGGTGACGAACCACAACCGCCTGTCCAGGCGGAACATGGGCAGGCCCATCAGCAGTATCGAACCGAAGAAGAGGACGAGGTAGGGCACGAGGATCCCGTAGAAGGGCGGGGAGCGGAACTCCACCGGGCAGGCGTAGTCCACGACGAGCATCAGCGACAGGAACGCCAGGTAGACGCTTGGGCCCGCCAGGTGCAACCATCCGGCACCTTCACGGAAGAGGATGATGAGGGCGAAGGATGCCGGGACGGCCAACGCGAACATGAAGTACCCGAGGAGATGGTTGACGGTCATGTCCCCGTCGGGCACGCGGGAGATGAAGCCTGTCGCTTGCAGGAGGTTGACGGCGTTCACGACGCCCCACACGACGAGCGCTGCCCTCCAGGACCGCTTGTCTGAGGGCATGGCGGCAGCCCCGCGTCGCCCGTATCCTCGGATCGAGCATTCTGAGTCTTGGGAGTCCGTTCCCGTCACCGCTCCTTCGCGGTCGCCATCACCTTTCTGACACGCTTGAGCTGCGAAGAGCTCATGTCTGTCGAGCGTTCTTCCAGAAGGTCGATGAAGGCGGTCTTGTTCTCGGCATCGACCGCCCCCAGGACCGCTTCTGCTCGCTGCGGCACGTCTTTCGGTCTGCAGGTGGCCAGATGTCGCATCAAGTACGGGAAGATGTCGGCCCGATACGCCACATCTTCGGTCGCGACGGCAGACAGGGCCTTGATCCCCCGGTCGGCTGTGATGACCGAGCCTGTGTCGATGGCCCGCTCGATCTCGTCGCGATGCTCGTAGAGCAAGGGTGCCCGCAGTCCGGCTATCGTAGCCAGTGCGCTCATCGCACCCCAGACAAGGCGGTTGTTCCTACTCTTGAGCAGGGCCAAGAAGGTCTCTGCATACTCCGCTATCAGGTCCGGGGCCGAGTCACCCAACTCGTAGAGGACTTTGATGCTGTCGCTCTGTACGCTGCGGTCCTTGCCGTCCAGGTTCGCGACCAACTCGCGGACATCGTCCGCGTTCCTGGTCTGTGTCAGTTCCACAGCGAGCTCCTTGTTGGGAGTGTCGTCGCGCCGGCCGAGCGAGGAGGCCAACCTGTCCGTCACAGACATCCGATCACTCCTATCCAACCATCCGTACCCGTGTCCTACTCGTAAGACCCGTGGCGGCTACATGTGACCACGGCGTTCTCGTCTATGGTATATGTCCCACCGGTCGGACAGGTGAGCGGTTCGGGGATATACTCGGGCACCAGCACCTCCACCGTGTCAGGTGCGACGTAGTCGGCGGAATCAGCGCGAGCGCTCTTCGCTGCCATCGTGAGGGTCTCGAGGTTGTCCATGCATCGCTTGCCTGCCGGGCCCAGGCGTAGGATGTAGTTGGCCGCAGGGGTGCCGTCGACCTCTTCTACGAGCCAACCGGCATCACTTGCGACCATGCTCAGCGCGAGTGCTACGGAGCCGCTGCTTGTGAACACGTTGCCTGGATCATCATCAGCGAAGACCATCACGTATTCATCGTCCAGCCATGCTGTCAGGCCCATGTCATCGGGCTCGAAGACGATCTCCGACGCATCAACGGGATCACCTTCTATAGTGGTGATCTCATCGCGCACAGAAGCGTCATCTTCGATGGGGACGAGTCCGGCGAGAGTCTCCGCATCACCTTGCATGTAGGCGAAGGTGAACAAGGCGGCCGTTTCACGGAAATCGAACGGCTCCTCGGGGCTCTCTTGCGAGGACCGGTCGGAGGGTCCTACCGATACCCACATGCAACCGGAAAGCATGAGTCCGGCGAGAAGGACCGACGTGACCAAGAGCCTGCGCATCTCCATCCTCCGCTTCCATGTCCTTGCACGGCTGTCACACTTCACAGTTCACTCGTCTGACGTATCGGACGGAGTCCTGACAGACCTTTCCGGGAAGGCAAGGCCATGATCGCTCTTCCGGACATGTCGTCACTACTGCTTGACCGCTTTGAAATAGAGCAAAGCCCCATTCTCGGCGGGGATACTCTCGAAGCGGAGGCCGTTCTTCTGGCAGAGGCTTTCCAGTTCTCCTTCTGAGTACAGCGTGCCCCGTATGGTGCTCTGGAGTTCATTCCGCTCCGGCACGGGGACGCTGCATAAGAAGAGGGCGTCCGGAGCCAGCACTCTGGCGACCTCCCGGAAGACTTCCTCGGCGTCGTCGAAGAAGTTCAGAGAGAGGATGCAAAGGCACACGGAGAATGCACCATCCTCGAAAGGGGAGTCTTCTGCACTCGCCACATAGAACTCGGCCTTTTCGAACCCTGCCTCTCGGAATCTCTTCACGGCTCTGCGGAGGAGGCCGGGGCTTATGTCCGTTCCCGTGTAGCGGTTGTCGTTTCTCAGGAACTCGACGGCGCTGCCGCTTCCCGTCGCCAGCTCCAAGACACGCTCTCCGTGGACATCCTCCAGTTCTCGACCGAGGATCTCGTAGTGCCCACCCATGTCCCCGCCGAACTTCTTGGGGAAGATGGAGCGCTCCATGATGGAGTCGTACAGGAAGGAGAAGGAGTCTCCAAGCCAGGGCTTGAACCGCTCGACGTCACCTTCATCGTCGGCGATATAGTGAAGGCCCTTCTTCTCGACGACTCGCACATCGTCTTTGAGTGCGCGCATCCTCCTGCCACCTCTCAGTCGTACTCTTGTGCCCTTCCCGGGTCCAGAGTGTCCTTCTCCACTTCACTCCTCCTGTCCCTGGGGCTCATCCTTGAGCTCCGGTCCACTCCACAACTTTGCAGTGATCGCTTCCGAGCGAGCGAAGAAGACGACACCGATGGCCGACTGGACCAAAGCCCCCAACGCAGCGCTCGATGCCTGTATCAGGTCCGCGCGGTCGTAGACCAGCTCACCCCATCGGTCGGGCTGTTGCATGAAGTAGGCGAGTATCGAGCCGAGGGAGGAGATGAGGGCAGGAAGCGCGGTGACGAAGAGCATGAGCCCGAATACCACCAAGGCGACGACGCCCAGGTTCTCAATCGCTCCTCCCCTCCATACCCCTCTGTCGGTGTCCATGATATGCGAA
>CAYWAF010000057.1:0-10413 GCA_964456355.1 uncultured Eubacteriales bacterium
TGCTGGTCATAGGCTTGACCGACCTCCTCTCCAGGGGGCTGACCATCATCGAGGGCTGGAGCATCCCCGCCTCTGTGGCTGCCGCCGGAGCATTCGGCGCGTACAAGGCCGTCCAACACCACGGAGCGGAAGAGGTCGGCGATGAGGAGGTCGAGGAAGGATGAAGCGCGGTCGTCGGATGGTCCTGGTCGTCCACTGCATATTGAACGCGAACTCGCGTGCTGAAGGGATCGCCGACCATGCCGGTATGTACCCTTTGGTCATGGGACTGGCCTCACGAGGCATCGGTATAGTCCAACTGCCCTGTCCCGAGATCGTCTTGGGCGGACCTGACCGTCCCAAGCAGACCAAAGAGGCGTATGGGGAGCAGGGGACCCGTGCCTACTGCGCGAGGATAGCGGACGAGATCGCTTCACAGGTCCGCGCATATCTGCAAGCCGGTTATTCCGTCGAGGCGGTCATCGGCATGGAGGGCAGCCCTACATGCGGCGTGACCCGGACCACCCCTTCTGTCGTCGGTCGGAGAGAGCCGGGGCAAGGCATTCTGGTCGAAGAGATGCGGCGCTCACTGGACGGCCTGGGCATCCCGTTCCTTGCGTTGGACTCGAAGAAAGGTGACCACGGAGCAAGCGACATCCTCTCGGCCATCGATGAGGCTGCAGAGGCGGACACATCTCGGGACTGAGGCAGCGGGCTTCCCGTGCCTCCGGAGCGTCGGCGACGACTCACTCGACCGTTCCCAGGCAGCTTCCCCATCCATGAGCGACTATCGCCGAGTTGAGCTGGTCGCAGAGCCTCTGCCTCGTATATGTGCCCGGTGGGAGCAGGGCGACCAACTCCAACACCTCGTCAGGCATGTCCATGCTCTCTGCGCGTAGGATGACGTCCATCCGCGGAACGGTTCGTCGGTCCTCGTAGAGTGCGTCGAGCATGCGCTGCAGGCTCTCGAGATGTTCGTGCGAGTCGTTCATGGTCTCCTCGTCGTCGCGGAACGGTCACGGGTGTAGTAGTTTAGCCTTGTCGCGATGCGGCTGCATCGTGAAGCGGGATGACTCTCATGAGCTCCGAGATGCGGAGAGCATATGAACATCCAGAACACGCCGCCCCTCGGCTGGCCCCACACCGAGGCCGAGAAGTACGCCTCACAAGAGACCTATGAGGTCGCAGGGCCGCCGGAGTCCTTCATGGCCACGGACACGAGGAAGGGGTGTGGCCATGGCTGCGCGAAGACCTTCCTCTTCCTCATGGTCATGCTCGCCATGCTCGGTGTCATGGCTGCGGCAGCGATAGTGCTGCTCTTCCCGGGAGGGACTGCTTCTGCCGAGGAGGCGTTCTTGGCTCTGCATCCCGGGTGGGAGGTGAAGGCGGCGGACCGCCCCGATGATGCGAACGGAGCTGTGCGCCTCGTCGTGTGGAGCAGCGCACACGGCATAGGTCGCATCGTCATGATGGAACCCACAGGATATGGTTCCGGATGGGAGGAGCGACCGCTGATCGCCTCTTCCACGGTGGGAGAGCACGGAGAGGAGGCGCTGCTGGAGGCGTTCTCCGGATCCTATGCCGATCTTCATTGGTCATACCTGTCCGAGGCGCTCCCGGTGGACCTGGAAGGCCCACAGCAGTCCTGGACGCTTTCTTACTATGTCTGGGACGGGGACACGGGAGAGTGGACCGACCTCTTGGAGACAGATGCGACACGGGATGTCGATACGGGTGCCTGGAGCATCGAGCCCCCGGAGGGGCTCACCGGCGGGTCGGACGATGGTTCGGCTGTAGAGGAGTCGTCTACGGCCGAGTAGTGGGCGGAGGCGACTTAGCGGTCCTCCAGCCAACCCTTCACGGCGTCCTCCACGCTCTCGCGGCCCGGGTCGACCGTGTCGGTGAAGCGCTCAGGCATCTCGTCGAGCAGCATCAACGAGTCGGGTGCCGGAGTGCAGCCTTCTGCGATGGCCTGCACCTTCTCGAGCAGAGCGACGCCACCCAGGCCGGAGTACGGTTCCGGGAGAGGCTCCGAGTACTCGACGCCCTTCAGCGCCTTCAGCACGTCCGCGCCGAACTTGGCCCAATGAGCGGTGGAGACGACGAGGAGAGGGGCTTCCCCACGGAGACGCTCGGCCACCTCCCAAGCCACTGCCGTGTGCGGGTCCAACAGGTAGCCCTGCTCGTCCCAGACGCGTGCGATCGTCGCGAGGGAGTCGGAGTTGCTCACCCAGTCACCCACGAAGAGCTCCCGGACGGCCCGGTATGTCTCGCGGTCGACCTGGAACCGCTTCTGCTCTGCGAGCAGGTCCATCCACTCACGCACGCGGTCCGCGTCTGCCAGTTCGAACAGCAGGCGCTCCAGGTTGCTCGATATCAGGATGTCCATGGACGGCGATGGCGTGGTCACGAACGTGCGTCCGGAGATGTCGTAGACGCCTGTGGCGATGAAGTCGGCCAGCACGTTGTTCTCGTTGCTCGCACAGATCAGGCGTCCGATGGGGACGCCTATGCGGTGGGCGTAGTATGCCCCCAGGATGTTCCCGAAGTTGCCGGTGGGCACGCACACGTCCATCGGCTCACCGGCCTTCATGGCGCCTTCGGCCACCATGTCCGCGTACGCGCTGACGTAGTAGACGACCTGCGGGAGCAGGCGTCCCCAGTTGATGGAGTTCGCCGACGAGAGTCTCAGGCCGCGGGCCTTGAGGAGCCATTCTCCGAAGTCGGGGTCTGCGAACGCGGCCTTGACCGAGGACTGGCAGTCGTCGAAGTTGCCTCGCACGCCGAAGACACCGACGTTCTCTCCACGCTGCGTGACCATCTGCTTGCGTTGTAGTTCGCTCACGCCGTCGTCAGGGTAGAAGACGATGATCGAGGTGTGGTCGCGGTCGGCGAAGCCCTCGAGCGCAGCCTTCCCGGTGTCTCCGGAGGTGGCGACCAGGATGAGGTAGTCCTCGTCCGCGCCTTCTCGCACCTGTGCCGCCTCGACGGACTCCGAGAAGAACAGGGGCATGCATTGGAGCGCCATGTCCTTGAACGCGCTCGTGGGGCCGTGCCACAACTCGAGCACGTACATGTCGGGAACCACTTCTACCGTCGGCGCTATCCGCTCGTCGTCGAAGTTCTTCCCATACGCCCTGCGCATGAGCTCGGCGATGCGCTCCTCCTCCAAGTCCACTCCGAACGCACCGAACAGGTACGCGGCACGCTGCCAGTAAGGGATCTCGTGCAGCGCGAGGATGTCGTCCAGATCCAGGGAGGGAAGGGTCTCGGGCACGAAAAGGCCTCCCCCTGGAGCCATGCCTGCAAGCACGACCTGGGAGAATGTGAGACCTGCGGCGACATGGCCTCGCGTATCGCGGTAGGTCAGAGGTTTTTCCATGGGTGCATCCTATCGCAACGGCACACGTCTGCGTGACAAGACGGTACGACTCAGACGGGAGGGGCGGCTATGTCGAGGTGGAGCATGGCTGCTATGACCCCGAAAGCGAAGACCAACAGGATGAGCCCCACGCCTATGATGACCCACTTGACCTGCTTCTTTCGGTACGCTTCTACGCTCATCTTGTCGGGGTACTTCTTCCAGAACGCTCTGTGCGCAGCGAAACCGACCCAGATGTCCACACCCAAAGAGGCGAGTTGGAGAGGGACGGCGATAGCCGGCATGGACGGCGGAGCGAAGTACGCTGCTGCATGGGCGGCAAGGGCGACCAGCGCGTAGACGGGGACGTTGTATGCCAGAGGCCAGAAGACAGGGAGGAGGAAGGCCCCCCAGTTGAACCTGCCGACACCCGGGGGCAGCCCGTCGGCCTTCGAGTACGACGGGAGCGGTCGGTCGGCAGCGGGAGGCTGGGTGGAAGATATGGCAGAAGGCGTTCCCGGTGGCGCGGGTGGGGGGGCTCCTTCAGGCGGAAGCGGGGCCACGGGAGGTACGCCCACCGGGTTGGGGAGGACGTCGGTCTCATGGACGTCTCGCAAGAAATAGCGGTCGTGCCCATAGACGCATCCTCCGCTCGGTCCCAGCCACACATATCCCTTGCATACCGAGCAGTATGCCGCTTTCCGCGTTCGTTTCATCTTCCTCCAGTGTCACCCGGGTCTTTCCCCGAGTATCCGCGTTGCAGTCCTCAGACTCAAGCCGGATGCGTTCGCAGGCGAGCGCATGTGGCTGGCCGTGCCGTCAGGTCGGGCGTCAGCGCCATGGTGTACTCTTTATAAGGTAAGATGAATCCAGGAGGAGCTGTTGAAGTACGTCGTCGTCATCCTCGATGGTGCAGCGGGGTGGCCCTTGCCCGAGCTGGGCGGGAGGACCACGTTGCAGGCCGCATCCACCCCCAATCTGGACAGGATGGCACGAGAGGGAATCACCGGGCTCGCTCAGACTGTCCCTGAGGGGATGGAGCCCTCTTCTTCTGCCGCATGCACCTCTATCCTGGGCTACGACCCGGTCGCCGACTTCGTGGGGCGGGGAGCGATCGAAGCGGCCAGCATGGGCGTGGAGCTGGCCGAGGACGAGGTCGCTTTGCGCTTGAACCTGGTCACGATAGATGACGGCATCATGCGCAGCTACTCGGCGGGTCACATCACCACGGAAGAGTCTCATGAGATCATATCGGCCCTCACGCAGATCTCCGCTTTCGACAGCGACACCTTCCGCATACATCCCGGCATCTCCTATAGGCACATACTCGTGGTCAAAGGACATCCAGAGCTCCTCGAATGCACCTATACGCCTCCACACGACATAACCGGCCAGCCCATCTCCGAGCATCTTCCGAGAGGTCCGTCCGCCGAGGTGCTGCTCGACCTCATGGAGATCGCCAGGCCCGTCTTGGAGAACAACGCCGTCAACCGTTGTCGTGAGGACGCGGGCCAGCTGCCGGCGACCGACATCTGGCCGTTCTGGCCGGGAGTGGCTCCATCCGGGATGGTGTCCTTCGAGAAGGCGCGCGGGCTTGTGGCGGCTATGAGCTCAGGCGTGGACCTGCTCAACGGCCTCGCCGAACTGGCGGGCATCCACAGACTCGACATCATGGGCGTGACCGACGGCCCCGACAACGACTATGCCGCTCAGGCGGCAGGAGTGCTCCACGCTCTCGGGAGATATGACCTGGTGGTGGCTCACATCGAAGCGCCCGACGAGGCGGGGCACGCGGGTGACATCGAGGCGAAGATAGCTGCCATCGAAGCGATAGACCGGGAAGTGCTGGGCAGGGTCCTGGCTCACGCCGACCCGCTCCGGGTCCTGGCCATGCCTGATCATCCCACCCCTGTGGCGCTCAAGACGCACGTGGGTGAGGCAGTGCCGTTCGTGTTGTGGGGGCATGGTCTCGAGCACAACGGCGCAACGGCTTACGACGAGTCTGCAGCGGAGAACACGGGACTTCTTCTCGAACCGGGCTACAAGGTCATGGATATGCTCCTGGGCTGATCCTGCCCGCTAAATCTTGCCGGCGAGCACCCGACCCAAGGACTCCGCCTTCTCCCGTTCCCACTCATGGAGCTGTGGATGCCGCCAAGTGTCGGTGACAGCGAGCGAGCCTATCGTCTTCACTCCTCCGCTGCCGAGCGCTCGACGCAGTTCGCGGACCGGACCGGTGGTATAGCCGAAGAAGGTGGCCAGAGGTTCGGGCATGGCACATGCGGTGATGATCACGGCCCGCTTTATCGACCTCGCTGCAGGAGAGCGCGGGACCTCTTTCGGTCCCAGACCGGGGATATGCATCTGGCCGTCGTCGGCGAAGTATCCCGAGAGACGGTCCAGGAGCGCCGAGGTGACCTCGTTCGCCCGCCTGAAATACGAAGGCGTCCCGAAGATCACGCCGTCGGCCTCTGCGATGCGCCTGGCCAGCTCCGGCAGCTCGTCTTCGATCTTGCACTGTCCTGTCAGTCGGCACATCCCGCAGTTCGTGCAGTAGCGGATCTCCATCTCGTCCAGCTTGACCCGCTCCACCGTCGCTCCTGCTTCTTCGGCGGCTCGGGCGGCTGCTTCCACGGAGCGGCTCACGATGCCCGCTCGAGTGCTCGCATCTATGGCGAGTATCTTCATCGCTGCCTTTCCTCGTTCATTCGAGCGGTCTTTTGCGAGGGGGCCCTTTCTTGCGGCGGTCGGTCGCAGAGGAGGAAACCGCCTCGATGGAGTCCTCGAGCCACTCGATGGTCGCTCGCTCTTTCGCCATCGCCGCCTCATAGGTCATGCGCCTGAACATGAGCGCACGCTCGGGGAGTCCACGAGTGCATGTCTCGAGCCTGGAGGCATCGGCGCGCAACGCCTCCAGACGGGCATGACGCTCACTCTGTATCGTCGTGAGCAGGTCGAGCACTGCGGTGTCCGGCAGGTGATCGGCGAAGGCGACTTGGACGAGGAGGGGATCACGGTCGGGAGGGGCGGGATGGCGCGTCTTCAGCCACTCGAGCAGCACGCGGTTCCCTTCCTCCGTGAGGGAGTAGACGATGCGGTCAGGGCGACCTCGTTGCACCTCGATGTGTGAGCAGACCAGTCCCTCCCGCTCGAGACGGTCGAGCGTACGGTAGATCTGCGCTTGGTCGGCAGGCCAGTAGTGAGCCGCCGACCTGTCGAAGCACCGGGTCTTCAGGTCGTAGCCGGTCATCTCTCCTACAGAGAGGAACCCCATGATCGCGTGACTCAACGACAACGCGCGGCTCTCCTGCTCCTGATATATGACAAGACGAGTATATGTCAAAACATATATAAAACAAAGGTCGGAGGGTGAGCGACCGGAGAGCAGAGCGCTCTTCTGAGATCACCGGAATGCCGACGAGGCCCCGGGGGGTTGGGGCCTCGTCTGGCGGGAAAGGGGGAAAGGGTGAGGAGGTGCTTCTGTCAGCTTCGGAGGACCGAGACTATGCGCTCGAAGTCCTCGGGCGTTATCTCGCCGCGCACGAGACGGTCCCGTGCATATGCGATGGCACCGTCCACGGCTCGCGAATAGCGGGGAGGCGTGGTATGCGTCGTCCGGACCGGCATCCCGACACGCATCATGAGCCACGCGGCGACCCCTATCGCGACGATCGAGACTACGAGTGTCATCTCTCCATCCTCCTTGACGGCTGCGCCGTCTCCTCCTTGCATCTCCGAGTATTCCCCTACATCGAGGAGCGGTTGTGAATCGGATATGGAGATGCCGTGAAGAATATGGCACGGCATATGCTTTACCTCACTGCAGCGGAGGAGGGTCTTTCGCGTGCATCGATGTCGTGGCGGGTAGAAGGGTCATATGAACGAGCGTTACCTCAACTGTTGGGAATACCAGGGGTGTGGACGAGAGCCGGGGGGTCATCGCTCCGCGTCAGGGGTATGTCCCGCTGCCACCGTCGTCACACTCGACGGGATGAACCACGGTCGCAACGGCGGGCGCTCCTGCTGGGTCATCGAGGGGACGCTGTGTGACGGCTATCCGCACGGAGACTTCGAGCGAAAGCGCTGCGAGTGCGCAAAGTGCTCGTTCATGAAGCGCGTGGAGGTGGAGGAGGGCCTCGACTTCATCTCGATAGAGAGGTTGCTCCTCGCTTATGAGGGGCAAGAGCCGCGCCCGGATGCTGCGGATGCAGGATAGGCACCAGGCGGGCCTGCCACACTTCGACGTCCGTCGATCACGAAAGGGGTAGAATCCATCCCATGCCTTACTACGACCATCCCAGAGCGGCTGTGACGGCGGACGTGGCTCTCTTCTGTGGGCCTGCGTCTGCGCGCAGCGTCCTGCTCGTCTTGCGTGGCAACGAGCCGTTCGCAGGACGTTGGGCGCTCCCGGGCGGCTTCGTGGACGAGGGCGAGCGGATAGAGGATGCTGCCCGGCGCGAGTTGCGCGAAGAGACGGGCGTGGACTGGAAGGGCGCCCTCCTCCAGGTCGGTGCGTACGGGGATCCCGGGCGTGACCCGCGCGGCTGGACGGTCAGCGTGGCCTGGACTGCTCACGTAGGGGAAGACCCTCTGGAAGCCGTGGGCGGAGACGATGCCGCCGAGGCGGCATGGCACGCGCTGTCGGAGTTGCCGGACCTCGCCTTCGACCATGACACCATCGTCTCCGATGCGCTGAAGGCCCTCGAAAGAGCGGATGCGGTGTAGCGTCAGCGCTTGACCTGAGCCTCCTGCCTCCATAGACTAGCGGGACAACCGTATATCGCATCGCCTGTGATGGGGATGAGTATGCGGTCCGAGTAGGGCAGCAGAGAGCCGGGGTAGCTGAGAACCGGCGCCTGAAAAGCCGCAGAACATGGCCCCGGAGGCATCCGGAGGAAACGCTCGATGAGCGGAGTAATGCCGGACGGAGGCTCCCGTTACCAAGAGCTAGAGAGCATCGGACGTTCTGCATGCGGCGAACTCCTGCCCCCGCAGACAGCTAGGTCTTGTGCTTGAGAGGTCGCCTCGCAGAGGCGACGAAGTCGGGTGGTACCGCGTGAAGCCGAGCGCTTCTCGCCCTGACAGCAACTGTTGTCGGGCGGGAGGCGTTTTTTGTTGGAGGTGTGAGGAATGGCGAAGAGCTACGAGGAGATAAACGCGAGGATAGCCGCGGGCGAAGCGGTGGTGCTCACTGCCGAGGAGTTCGCCGCCCTCGCCGCTGACGAGGGTGTGTCCTCGGCAGCGAAGAAGGTGGACGTGGTCACCACGGGAACGTTCGGGCCCATGTGCTCGAGCGGTGTCTTCCTCAACTTCGGTCATGCGGACCCCCCGCTCAGGATGGAGGAGATCACGCTCAACGACGTTCCTGCCAGCGGTGCCCTTGCGGCCGTGGACACGTATCTGGGAGTGACGCAGCCGTCGCTGACCAAAGGAGTCGAGTACGGTGGAGCGCACGTCATCGAAGATCTCATACGCGGCAGGGCGGTGCGCCTGAAAGCATCCGGGTCCGGCACGGACTGTTACCCGCGCACCGAGGTGGACACCTGGATAACGCTCGAGGACTTGAACCAGGCCTACTTCTTCAACCCGCGCAACGCCTACCAGAACTATGCTGTGGCGGTGAACTCCACGGACAGGGTCCTCCATACCTACATGGGGACGCTGCTCCCGCGCTTCGGCAACGCGACGTTCTGCTCTGCCGGGACGCTCTCGCCGCTGCTCAACGACCCGACCTACCGCACCCTCGGCGTGGGCACGCGGATCTTCGTGGCCGGCTCTCCCGGATACATAGCGTGGGAAGGCACCCAGCACAACCCGAACCAGGAGCGTGACGAGAACGGTGTCCCGCTCACCCCCGCCGGCACTCTCGCCGTCATCGCGGACCTCAAGAGAGCGGATGCGGAGTTCTTCGGTGCGGCCACGTTCACCGCTTACGGGGTCAGTGCGTTCGTCGGCATAGGAGTGCCCGTGCCTGTTCTGGACGAAGACCTGGCGGTCACATTGGCACTCACGGACTCGGACCTGAAGGCCACCATCTACGACTACGGCGTGCAGCGCAGGAGCCGACCCACCCTCGGGCGGGTCACTTACGAACAGCTGCGCAGCGGGCAGATCGAGATAGAGGGCAAGAAGGTGCAGACGGGGCCGATATCCTCGCTGCCCAAAGCGCGCAGGATAGCCACTGAACTGAAGAGATGGGTGGTCGAGGAAAGGTTCACCCTCACCCCACCGCTCCAGCCACTCCCGCAGCCCGGGACACAGGGATTCAAGCCACTCGAGATCAGGACCGAGGAGGCGATATAGATGGCACGCAAGAGACTGGACCTCACCTTCCCGCCCAGGCAGGCCACCAGGCCCATCACGTACCACCTCGTCAAGGACTTCGACCTGACGCCCAACATACTGAGGGCTCAGATACAACCCGGCCAGGAAGGTCGGATGCTCGTCGAGGTGACAGGCGACAAGGAGTCCATCGAGGCGGGCGTGCGCTTCCTCATCGACGAGGGGTTGGACGTGCATTCGGCGGCGAGTGACATCGTCTTGGACGAGGACGAATGCGTCGGTTGCGGCGTGTGCACCTCGGTGTGCAAGCCGGGGGCTTTGACCTTGGACGCACAGGACGGATCACTCGTGTTCGACAAGAACAAGTGCGTGTATTGTGAAGCGTGTGTGGTCGTCTGTCCGCGCAGGGCGATCACCCTCACGTTCTGACGTTAGGAAGACACGGATCGTGGGTGACAGTCATGCCTGATATCCGAAGAAGGTTGGGCGAAGAGGTGCTGGTGGTCGATGGTGCCTTCGGCACCATGCTGCAGCACTATGACGTCCCTGCCGGTCAAAGCCCTGCCCGATTGAACATAGAGGCACCCGATGTCGTCGAGGACATCCACCGGAGGTTCCGCGATGCCGGTGCGGACTGCATTACGACCAACACCTTCGGCGCCAACAGGGTCAAGCTGGCCGAGTACGGCCTCGAGGAAGAGATCGAAGCCGTCAACGAGGCAGCAGTCACTCTCGCTCGCAAGGCAGGCGCGACATACGTTCTGGGAGACGTAGGTCCGACGGGACTCGTC